>CACZNP010000267.1 GCA_902782545.1 uncultured Bacteroidales bacterium | reverse complement strand
GCGTGGAATCGTACATTTTATTGAGGAATTCAATGTCGTCCTTGCAGTGGTCCAAGGCATAACGCACACAGTACTTGATGAACTCCTCGGCCAGGTCCATGTTGTCCGTGATGTCGTTGAACGCCACCTCTGGCTCAATCATCCAGAACTCGGCCAAGTGGCGCGGGGTGTTGCTGTTCTCGGCACGGAATGTGGGTCCAAAGGTGTAAATGGCGCCCAGGGCCGTCGCTCCCAACTCACCCTCGAGTTGTCCACTCACCGTCAGGCTGGTGGGCTTGCCGAAAAAGTCGGCCGAGTAGTCGGTAGTGCCATCCTCGTTCTTGGGCAAATTGCCCAAGTCCATGGTCGTCACCTGGAACATATCGCCTGCACCCTCGCAGTCACTGCCTGTGATGATGGGGGTGTTCAGGTAGAAAAAGCCACGGTCGTTAAAGAACTGGTGGATGGCGAATGCCAAATGATGGCGAATGCGGAACACCGCGCCAAAGGTATTGGTGCGCATGCGCAGATGGGCCTTCTCACGCAGGAACTCCAGCGTGTGACCTTTCTTTTGCAGCGGGTACTCTTCGGGGTCGGCAGTGCCGTACACCTCAATCGACTCGGCTTGCACCTCCACCGTCTGGCCCTTGCCTTGAGAGGCTACGAGCAAACCTTCAACATGGAGACTCGAGCCCGTGGTGATGGGTTTGAGCGACTCTTCGTCAAATTTTTCAAGATCAATAACAATCTGCAAGTTGTTGATGGTAGAGCCATCGTTCAGTGCAATGAATTGCACATGCTTGTTGCCGCGGCGGGTACGCACCCACCCCTTGACACACACGCGCTCACCCACGAGTTCGGGAGAGAATATATCGACAATTTTTGTCCGTTTCATGCTTGTGTAAAATGTTTATTCAAACGAGTTTAGTTTCAAGAAGTTGACCTCCTCCTGGGTAAGATAACGCCAGCGGCCGCGGGGCAGGTTCTTCTTGGTGAGTCCGGCAAAATACACACGGTCGAGTTTCACCACATGATAGCCCAGCGACTCAAAGATGCGGCGCACCACACGGTTGCGGCCTGAGTGAATCTCAATGCCGGCCTGCTTGCGGTCGGTGGGCGACACATAACTCACTGCGTCGGCATGGATAGGGCCATCGTCCAGTTCCACGCCATCGGCGATGCGTTGCATGTCTTCCTCGCTGATGGGCTTGTCGGTCCACACTTGGTAGATTTTCTTTTTCACAAACTTGGGGTGCGTGAGTTTCGAGGCCAGATCACCGTCGTTGGTGAGCAACAGCACACCGGTGGTGTTGCGGTCGAGACGTCCCACGGGATAGATGCGCTCCTCGCAGGCACCCTTCACAATGTCCATCACAGTCTTGCGGCCATTGGGATCATCACTGGTGGTAACGCAATCTTTGGGTTTGTTGAGCAAGATGTAGCACTTCTTCTCCGAGGTGACAATGTTGTCGTTGTATTCCACGACGTCCTTGGGGGTGATTTTCACACCGAGTTCGGTCACCACCTCACCATTCACCTTCACCAGGCCCTTGAGGATGAGTTCATCGGCCTCACGACGCGAGCACACGCCGGCATTGGCCATGAACTTGTTCAAGCGAACCTGCATGTTGGGATCGATTGCGGGCTCCTCATATTCCACACGCTTGGGACGGGGGGTGAAACGCATTTGAGGACGGGGGCCTTGGGGCTTGCGCTGCATGGGCTTGCGATAGCCGCCCTGCTGATAGCCGCCTTGCTGGTAACCACCACGGTTGTAACCGCCCTGGTTGTAGCCACCCTGGCGATAGCCGCCTTGCTGGCCGCCACGGTTGTAACCGCCCTGGCGATAACCGCCCTGCTGGCCGCCGCGGTTGTAGCCGCCCTGGCGATAGCCGCCCTGCTGACGGGGCTGGTAGCCCTGGCGCTGGTAGCCACCCTGGCGATAGCCACCTTGCTGGTAGCCACCCTGCTGGTAACCGCTTTGTTGTTGTGTTCCGCTCTCGCCCTCGGCCTCGGGCTCCTCGGTCTGCGACGCGGGCTGCTGGTAACGGGGCTGGTAGCCCTGACGTTGATAGCCTCGCTGATAGCCACCACGATTGTAACCACCTTGCTGATAGCCACGCTGATAGCCGCGGGGCTGGTAGCCCTGGCGCTGGTAGCCGCTCGTTGGAAATTCGTTGGTTGATGGGTTTTCGTCCTGACGATGCTCGTCATGTCCGCTGTAGGGGGTAGATTCTGTACGGCTTGTCGGTGCCGCTTCGTCAAAGGTTGTTTTCATCTCGCCGATGCGAGGTCTTTTCGGCTTTTTCTCGAAATTCTCCTCCATAGTAAACTTTGAGTTAAACGTTTAACGATACTTTTTTTGTATAAAATATTATTGAATAAATAGTTGGCCTCGCGGCCTATTGTCATTCATTTACTGCAAAGGTAGTGAAAAAACACCACATTTTGGCGCTGCTTTGTCTTTTTAAGTAAAAATAACATTGCCGCGGGTCTCGCGGCAATGTCTTGGTGGGTGCTATCCGATTCGAACGGATGACCTCATCCCTGTCAAGGATGCGCTCTAAACCTGCTGAGCTAAGTACCCTTTTGCATGAAAGCGGTTGCAAAGATATGTATTATTCGCCACATGACAATGGATGACACTCATTTTTTTAGTTTTTTTCAGCCTTTCTACTCCTTTTCACGCCTTGAAAAAGGAATCAATCATTTGTTTCCTCAAAAAAAACAACCCAAATTCAACATTCGCGAATCAAGGGCATTCAATGGCACAAAACCCCAAAAAACCGCTTCAATGGTGAGCGGTTTTTTGTTTTGCGTGTTACGCTCCACTTTGCAGCGGCAGGTCCGGTTTCTGGGTGGGTGTCTGCGATGATTCAGCGGTAAAAAAGCGGTGTGCCAAGTGACGCAGGTCACTGGATGGAGTCGGTGGTACGTTTACCACGGTAGATGGGGCCTAACTTGTCGGAGGCGTTGCCGTCTTTATCGACTTTGAACGATGAGGCGTCGGCGTCCTCAATGATGTCGCCCACATACCACACATGGTTCTTATCCTTGTAATATCCGCATTCCAGGTCGACAAAGGTGGCAGGGTCGGCACCTTCGATTCTTTTCCCGAAGTAGTAGATGTGATGGTTGTCGGTTGCATAACACCAACTCACCATGTGGAAGGCATTGATGTCGTCCACTTGCAAGCGCGTACTGTCGTAGTAGGCCTGCCGGTTGTCTTTAGCCCACAGGTTGTACTTGGTTTCGAGAATCTTGAACGATTCCATGTCGGCCACATGAAGTGCTCCGTCCTCGTAGTAATAATCGTGGTTGTCGAAACTGATTGGATACTTCTTTACCTTGATGGTGGCAGGGTCGGCACCGTGGACGAGGCGACCCTTGAAATAGACGTGCTGGGCGTCACGTCCAAGCCAGTCTTTCACGGCCTTGAAAGTCGCAGGGTCGGCATCGGGCAGGGTATCGTTCATTTGCCCAAAACTGAATGTCCAGTAAGTGAAATACACCACGTCGTCGGCCACTACATATTTCCCGTCGCCACACGAGGTGGCACCCAACAACAGCGCTGCCAGCGCGACAAGCACCGACAATCGTTTCATTGCAAGTTCAGTAATCATCACGAATTGGTTTAAGGATTTGTCTTTCGCAAAGATAAACAATTTTATTGACAATGAGCCTCGTTCACTCGTTTTTTCATTCGGCGGCCATACGGCGCCATTTCCAGTAACCGGAAACTGCCACCAGTGTATAGAAACCGTAAAGCGTGGCGGTGAAGGGTATCTGTTTTTTCACATACAGGACCGTGCACACGGCATCCACCACCAGCCACATCAGCCACTGTTCCACCCACTTGTGGGCCAGCGCCCACATGGCCACCATGCTTAGCGAGGTGGTGAAGGCGTCGGCCACAGGCACCGTGCTGTCGGTGAAGGTGACCAGCACCCACCAAATGGCACCCCACAACACCAGCAATGCCGCCAACGCAGGAATCGCCTGCCGCAGTGGCATGTGCGTAATCGCGGCCGTGTCTTGGGCTTGCGGCGGCCCATCCTGCTTCTTTTTTCTTCCCGCCAGCCACATCACATATCCATAGATGGCCGCTGCCACATAATAAGCCTCCATGCCAAAGTCGGCATAGAGTCCGCGGGCATAATACAGATAGCCGTGAACAATGGGCATCACCACACCCACGGCCCATAGCCAGATGTTGGCACGGTACTCCAGCCACAAATACAGCAACCCCAGCACAATGCCTGCAAAATCGATGATGCGAATCCAGTCCATCTCCTACCGTCAACGCCCACAAAGGGATTTTTCAGAATTTCAAGGCTATTTTGCCCAGCACATTGGTTCCCGCCATGGGATAGAAACGCGGATCGCTGTAGAGCGTCATCTTGCCGGACTTGTCACCGCCCTCGTAGAGCGCGCACGTTTGCGAGTAGCCGTTGGTCTCGTACATGGTGTTGAACAGGTTGTAAACCGTTGCGCCCACGGTGATACTCTTGATGCCGGGCAGGCCGAAGGTGTAGGACAAGTGCAGATGGCTCACACAGTATGGGTCGAGCGAGTCTTCCTTGTTTTGCAGGTTGTCCAGATACTGACGACTCACATATTGAGTGACGAACTGGGCCGAGAGTCCCTTGTAATCGATGTCGATCACACTGCCAGCAATCACACTGGGCGAGAAGGCGATGGTGGTGCTTCCGCAAGCAATGGCGGTTTGACTCCACATGTCGTCCCAGGTGGTGGCATCGTAGTCGCTCACATAACCCACATAGTCATGGATGCGGTTGCGCGAGAAAGCGGCATTCACATCCCAGCGCAGCCATGGGGTGAACCGATAACCGGCCGTGAGTTCCACGCCCATGCGGTAACTGTTTTTCACGTTCTCGGCCATGGGCTCGCCAATCTCGTTCAACCTACCGTTAAGCACCAACTGGTTTTTGTAGTTCATGCGGTAGAAGTTCACACCGGCGCTGAGCCGCCCGTTGTCGAAGCAGTAACCTGCCTCCCAGTCCAAAAGTCGCTCGGCGCGCGGATGCTCATGAAACAGACCGTCGGTGTAGTTGTTGCGGGTGGGTTCTTTGTGGGCCACGGCCAATGAGGCATATACGCGGTTTTTGGCATCGATTTGCCAGTTCAAACCTGCCTTGGGATTGAAAAAGTCGAAGGTTTCGTCGATGTCAAGGATCTGCAAGTGTTCGGGCGTGGCCGTCCAGTCCCACTTGTCGTTGCCACCTTCGATTGTGTAACCCACATGGCGGTACTGCAAGTCGGCGTAGGCGCTGAGCCCTTTCCTAATGGTGTAGTTGCCTTTCAAATAAATGTTGAAGTCGTTCTTCCGAGCCTTGTTGCGGTAATACTCATGGTCGGGGGCAAGGGTCGAGGTGTAGTTTTCCACCCACACCACCTGGCCAGAATGGTCGTTCACATAGTGGTTGTACCCTCCACCCAGTATGGCCGACAAGCGCTCTGCGTTGTACTTGAGCGAGAACACCGTGCCACCGAATCTGCTGTCCAATATCTTCTTGCGCACCAGGCTCGCTTTCTTTTGCACGCCCTCACCGGTCACCACGGGTTCCAGGAGGTATTCCTTGAGTGTGCGTGCATTTTTATACTCTTGATAGTAGCCATATCCGTCGGTGTAGTGCAGCGCCATGTTCCACCGCCACTGCGGGTTGATGGTTTGGTTCCAAATGAGTTGATGGTTGAACTGGCGGTAGATGTCCTTCTGGTCGGGATAGAAACCCGTCACTTTGCCGTCATGCTTGATTTCGCCGTTGGGATTGTAGGTGCGGTCGGTCTTCAGGCGGTCACGGCTGATGCCGTCCCATGCGTGGTAGGTGTCCTCTTTGCCGCCAAAACTCAGCAAACGCAACGAGGTCTTGCTGCCAAAATAGCCCACCTGGGCATAATAACCCCACAGGGCCGACGAGGCCCTGTCGCGGTAGCCGTCGCTGCCTATGTGGCTCAAGCGCGCCTCGGCGGCCCAATGCTCGCCCAGCGTGCCACTGCCCAGACGCACCGTCTGCCTGTTGGTGTTATACGATCCATAACTGCCCAGGAATTCGGCAAACGGAATCGACGAGAACCGTTGGGTCTGCATATTCACGCTCGCCCCGAAAGCCCCGGCACCATTGGTGCTGGTGCCCACGCCACGTTGCACCTGAATATCGTTCAGCGACGAGGCCAGGTCGGGCATGTCCACCCAGAAGAGCGATGCGCTCTCGGCATCGTTGAGCGGAATGTCGTTGGCGGTGACGTTGATGCGGGTGGCGTCGGTGCCGCGCACACGCAGCGAGGTGTAGCCCACACCCATGCCGGCATCGCTGGTGGCCAGCACACACGGCGTGGTGATGAGCAGGAAGGGTATGTCCTTCCCCAAATTGGTTTTCGTCAATTGCGCCTGATCGATGATGGAATACGCCACTGGGGTGCTTGGGGTGGCACGGGTGGCCAGCACTTCCACACCTTCCAGATTCACGACACGAATCGTGTCGGATTGAGCCGCGGGCTGTGCCACGGCAGTGCTGACAGCGCACAACAGCGCAGCAGCAGCAACTAGTGTCTTGTTCATTCTTTTATAAGTTTTGTTCTCTACGCCGGCATTACCCGGTTCAGATTCCATGGGTGTGATCTCAGCCCCCACTGTCGGGAGCACCCCCCAAACTCAAAGAATCATGCTGCAAAAATACAAAGAATAATCCAACAGCAAAATTTTCCGAACCCAAAACCGACTTCTTTGATACAATTTTGAGGAGGTTTCTCACCTAAAGCCGTTAGTTCCAAAGAAAATAGATTACAGATTGACATGCGTTAATAAATGACAAATATAAAGAAAATAAAAGTTTTTTCCTTATAAATTGTTATAGTTTGGTTTTTTTTGCTTATTTTTGCTGCGCAAACCATTTTTGGCGTGTTTCCATCGCTAAACGGGTAATTTGAATTTTTAAGTAACTTAACCACAAACTCAATAATTATGGCCAATTTAAAACTTGACGCACTGGATTACAAAATCCTGAAAATGTTATCACTCAATGCACGAAAGCCCTATTTGGAGATTGCACGCGCTTGCAATGTGAGCGGAGCAGCCATCCATCAGCGCATTCAAAAACTGTACAACATGGGGGTCATTAATGGCTCCATCTCGTTGATCAACCCAACTTCGGTAGGATATGAAACCTGTGCTTTCATAGGATTTTTCCTCAACGACCCGTCAAAGTTCAACGAGGTGGTGGAACGCCTCAAATCAGTCCCCGAGGTGGTAGAGTGCTATTACACAACCGGCAAATATGACATGTTTGTGAAACTGTATGCACAAAACAACGACCACCTGCTACAAACCATCCATGACCGGTTCTTGAAGATGGGGCTGGGACGCAGCGAGACCCTGATCACATTCAAAGAAGTGTTCAAGCGGCAGATTCCCATCCGTGATGACAATGAAGAATAATCTGTCAGCAAAATAAGTATCACAATAGGGTGTGGAGCGCCAGCGGCACTCCATGCCTTTTTACAACCACATTCACCATTCAAGGAAACCACCATCACGACATGAAAAAAATCGTTCTTAGCGGCATACGACCCACAGGACAACTGCATCTGGGCAACTATTTGGGAGCACTGAGCAAATTTGTGAAAATGCAACAGGAAGGTGTCTACGACAGTTTCTTCTTCATTGCCGACTTGCATGCCCTCACCACGCACCCCGATGCCAGCCAACTGCATGAAAATGTCAAAGGCGTCGTCGCCGAATACCTTGCCGCAGGGCTCGACCCCGACAAGTCAACCATTTTTGTGCAAAGCGACGTGCACGAAATCCCTGAGT
>CACZNP010000266.1 GCA_902782545.1 uncultured Bacteroidales bacterium | reverse complement strand
ATCCGCATACCACCTATTTCTCGGCCGAGGACCTCAAGGCCGCCAATGAGGACCTGAATGGCAGTTTCAGCGGTATTGGCATCTCGTTCATGATGATGAATGACTCCATCAGCGTGATTGAGGTGATACCCGGTGGCCCATCGGAGAAGGTGGGCATCATGCCCGGAGACCGCATTGTTACCGTCAACGACTCGGTTTTTGTGGGGCCAAAAGTGACGTCAAACGATGTTGTCAAGTGTTTGCGTGGTGACAAAGGCAGCCAGGTGAAACTTGGCATCAAGCGCAACACATCCTCGAAGTTGTTGTCTTTCACAGTGACGCGTGGCGATATTCCCGTCAACTCGGTCGATGCTTTTTATATGCTCGACAAGACAACCGGCTACATTAAGGTGAACCAATTCGGGTTCAAGACTTATGATGAGTTCCTGAACGGCCTCAACCAACTCAAGCAAGAAGGTGCCAAGCGCTATGTTATTGACTTGCGTGGTAATGGCGGTGGGTACATGGAAAGGGCTATTCTCATGGCCAATGAATTCCTGCCGGCCGACCAACTCATTGTCTTTACCAAAGGACGTTACAAACGCGATGACAGCATGGTGTGGAGCGATGGCAGCGGGTCATTCAAGGATGCCGAGGTGGTAGTGCTCATCGATGAGTACAGTGCCAGTGCCAGTGAGATTTTTGCCGGTGCCATTCAAGACAATGACCGTGGACTCATCGTGGGGTGCCGGTCGTTTGGCAAGGGACTTGTGCAGCAGCAGTTTGTCCTGCCCGACAGCAGCGCAGTGCGGCTGACCATTGCCCGCTACTATACGCCATCGGGGCGTTGCATTCAAAAGGATTACAAGAATGGGGTGAACTACGACAAGGAACTCTATGACCGTTACATGCATGGCGAACTGTACAGCCGCGACAGCATGAAGGTTGACAAGAGCCAGATTTTCACCACCAATGTCACTGGCCGCACTGTGTACGGTGGCGGTGGCGTTGTGCCCGACATCTTCGTGCCACGCGACACCACGGGCGTCACTTCTTATTACATTGATGTGGCAAATGCCGGCTTGCTGCAAAAGTATGCATTTCATTACACCGACATCAACCGCAAGTCGCTGAAGCAGATGAAGGATTACAAGCAGTTCCTGCGCATGCTCCCAAGCGACAGTGAATTGCTCAACGATTTTGTGGATTATGCGTCACACAACGGTGTCACTCCACGGTGGTACTACATCAATCTGTCGCGCGACTTGATTGTGACCAACATCAAAGCACTCATTGCCCGCGACATATTTGGCAACAGTGCCTTCTATCCCATCTTCAACCGCAATGACAAGACCATCGCTGCCGCACTCAAGGCGCTGAACAAGCACAAAGCGGTTTTCCCTATTCGAAATGAATGACGTGAACGAGGATAAGCGCTTGTTGCGCAGGCTCATTGCCCAGCGCAAAAAAGCCGTCGGCCCCGAGCAGCGGTGCGCCGAGGCGCAAACTGTGTTTGAGCAAATCGAAGGGAGCAGCGTCTTCCGGAACGCCAAGCGTGTTTTGCTTTATCATTCTTTGCCCGATGAGTTGCCCACTCACGAAGTGATTGAGCGATGGAACTCCTTGAAGGAAGTCTACTTGCCGCGGGTCAAAGGCAATGAAATCGAGATTGTGAGATACAATGGTCAATTCAGCATTGACAACCGCTATCACATCAGTGAACCTGTGGGAGAGGCCACTGACCAAGAAATGGATCTTGCCATTGTGCCTGCAGTGGCTGTCGACCCGCAATGTTTCCGGCTGGGACGCGGTGGCGGTTTCTATGATCGGTGGATGGCCCAGCATCCACAATGCCCCACATGGGCGGTGGCACTCAATTGCCAGTTGGTTGAGCGGGTGCCGACACTCCCCCACGATTTGCGACTGGACGGTGTCATTACCGCCTTGCATACTTTTTTCACCACAACTGAAATGAACAACGACTTATGAAATCGTTCATCAATATCGACAGCAAGTTGGCCGACATCATCATTAATGAACCGTCGGTAGTGACAGTGCTTAACCGGTTTGGCATCACCCTGGGCGTTGCCGACAAAACCATTGGCAGTGTGTGTGCCGAGAAGAACCTGGACAGGGAATTCTTTGCAACCATTATTAACACCTACATCAATGAGGATTATTTTCCCGAGCGGATTCTTTCCTCATTCAGCGCAAGCAAGATGATTGACTACTTGCGTAAGACCAACAGCCACTACGAGCAGTTCCAAATACCGAACATTGAGCGCCATTTCCATTTCCTCATCAGCAAGAGCGATCATGCCAACAGCAATTTGGGACTGATGCTGTCGTTTTTTAACGAAGTGAAATCGGAACTGCTAAGCCGCATTGCCAATGACAACAAACACTGGTTCCCACGGGTGATCTCCATGGAACAACACACACCGTGGGCCATCGATTCAGAGATTGACGGTTTCGATGAAGAGGACGACAACATTGAGGATAAAATCAACGACTTGGTGAATATGCTCGTCATCCATCTCAAGGGAGGGGTTGACAACAATCTGGCCTATGCGGTGCTCACGTCGCTTGTGGGCCTGAAAAAAGACATTCGGCAAAACAACCGTATCCGCAACCGCATACTTCGGCCACTGGAGCAAGCACTTGCGGCTCAATCCGACAAAACATGAAACAATCCGTTGTCATCCTGCTTCACGACACGTTGCAGTCCATAGGCATACGTGAGATTCTCCGCGATTCGTTTGGAATCGAGGCACTTTGTCTGCAATCGGTCGATGAAATGAGTATCGATGTCACTAAAGACATCGACTGCTTTGTGGTCGATAACATCCATTTCCTTGCCAACATCCGTTTTTTCTTGCCACAGCAGACTCGAACACTTGTGGTCACCGACGTACCCCTGCCCCAGGCAGAATACAAACAAATCACACCCAACGACACCGAGCAAGAAATCGTCAAGACGTTAAGCACTTTCTTCGAGCAATCGCAAGAACCACAGGCGCAATCTTCGGTGTTGTCACAACGAGAGACCGAAGTGCTGATACTCATCGCCACAGGTCATATCAACAAGGAAATTGCCGACCGACTGGGTATCAGCCTCAACACAGTACTCACACACCGTAAAAACATCACCGCGAAATTGGGCATCAAAAGTGTCTCAGGCCTCACATTCTATGCCATGATGAACGGCCTGGTCACACCTCATTGATCATTTTCCTGTCACCATCTGAGCGAATGGCGGCCCTAATCGAGTGGATCAATGGCTATCGCAGTCATTGATACTTGGTAAATTGATAGCGCTGACGCAATTCGTCTTGTCGGTCCTTGGGCAAAGAGGTGAAATAGGACTTCCAGCCAGGACAGAAATTAATGTGCCACCGCCAAAACCGGCCCAACAGCGAGTGGGGCTTGGAATCATAGTGTGCACGGAATTTACAATTTTCGCAAGCGTGTGCCATGATGATTGAGATTAATGTTGAACGTAAATCGGCTAAAAAAGCGGGAGTGACAACATAAATGGTTGCTGTCACTCCTCAATGGATTCAATTACTTGGCGGGTTCCCATTTGCAACGGACAGGCGACACAATGGCGCCATCCTTTTTCAACTCGGCAAAGGCTTTGTCAACCTCTTTGCGATCGGCACCCAGAGCCTTGGTCACATCTCCGGCCGAAACCGGTTTGCCAGCCTCGCGCATGGCCTGAAGAACTTTTTCTTTCATGACAGTCAATATTTGTTATACTTGAGCGAACAGTCAATCATGCGCACCAATTCTCTCAATCATCCCCATCTATTCGGCGAAGTGATCATTCTAAATGAATTGAACGGTTCGCATTGCAAATTTAAATGAAAATGATGATAGTAACAAACCCGAGAGCACACAAAAGTTGTCTGAAAGTGAACTATTCCAAATAATGTTTGTAATTTTGCGGCATGTACACGACGAAACAATGGTTAAAATTGACTGGCTTAGACACCCCTTGGTAAAGTTGCTGTGCTACGGTCATTTGCACCAAATTGTAGAGTTTATATTCAACTTTTAATTCGATATCTTATCCAACCATTTTTAACCCATAAAACATAGCAATGAAATGAAAACTGTTTTTAAACAATTCTATGTCTTGATGGCTGCCATTGCGGTCATTGGCATCGCCTCGTGCAGCAACCAAGCAACCAACAACAATGACAATGCTGCCGACTCCACTCAACAAGCGTTGGCACAAAAAGTGCAACCCACCACCATCGAGGAAGCCATCGAGTGTTTCCTCGTCGATTCCCTCGGAAGCAATTACGACAAAGCCGACTTGTGCGTCCCCGAATGTCGCATCATTGCCACCGACGACAGCAACCCCGATTCGATAAAAGTGTGGGGCGATTTTTGGGTGATGAACTACAACGTGGCAGGCGACACGCTCAAAACGGCATCCGGCGGCAACTATCCCGGCATGATACAGTTACGCAAGACCGATGAGGGTTACATGGTCACTGGCATGGACCAAGTGGCCGACGGCTCGGACAACACTCCCAGCGCCAAGAGGATATTCGGTACTTTCTATGAAAAATACAGCGCGACAGCCGCCAACGAGAAAGACCGCGAACAAGCGCGCATGGCTTCCATTGCACGTTTTGCGAACAAGCAGGGGCTGAACGTGACCTGTTATCAAGACTTTGGCTGGCCCGCAGTGCCCATCACTCCCCCAGCCCACTGATCGCTGTCATCACAACAACACCAACCTTTAAAAACGGGGGGCTGCCATCATCGGCAGTCCCCCGAACGCTTTCTACTATGTAATCAAGCACAAGATGCCGCCGCTGCAGCACTGCTTGAATTGCGACAAAATTAGCAAATAATAACAATAAAAACAAGTGATACCCACCTAAAGTCATAAAAAACAACCCGCGGGCCTAATGGGGCTCGCGGGCTTGAAAAATGTAGGTTTGAATCTGTAGTGGATCAAATCCACTTGAGATAGGCAAAGTCCTGACGGTGTGGCATGTTCTCGTTCCACGGGAACACCCTGAAGGCATAACGGAACACGCCCGAATACTTGATGGCTTCCTTCAGGTGGAAGGTCAGCACATCGCCGTCCTCGGCCACCACTTTGAAGGGATAGGCCTCGGCAAACTTGGTCTCGCCGTCAATTTCCTGGTAAAGAACCATCTCAACACCCAGGCTACGACCCAACCCAGCGGTATTGAGGCGCAATTTCACCTCGATGTTCTCGCCGTTGCTGGTGGCGTTGCGCAGGTTGTCGCTCACCTCGATATCGCCTTCGGTATGGATGGAATCCCACTTCGAGGCCACCATCTCTTTCCAACTGGCAATTTTGCGTGCAAGCGCATAGTTGTCGGCTTTCAGTTTCTTGGTGCGTGCGGCCTCGGGGGCATAGAAACGCTCAATGTAGTCATGCATCATGCGCGACATCGTGTAGTTGGGAGCGATGTAGGCAATGGAGTTCTTGATGTACTGGACCCACTCGGGTGAATAGCCCTTCGAGTTCTTGGCGAAATACAAAGGAATGATTTCGTTCTCGAGCATGGAATAGATGGTGGCAGCGTCGAGTTTGTCCTGTTGGGACTGCTCAGTGTAGGTTCGCTTGGCAGTCAACGCCCATCCGGCTCCCTCGCGGTAACCTTCGTACCACCAGCCGTCGAGCACCGAGAAGTTGAGCAAACCGTTCATCTCGGCCTTCTCGCCCGATGTGCCCGATGCCTCCAATGGACGCGTGGGTGTGTTGAGCCAGATATCAACGCCGGTGATGAGTCGCTTGGACACCGTCATGTCGTAGTTCTCAAGGAAAATGATCTTGCCCAGGAAATCCGGCATTTTCGAGATCTCGATGATGCGCTTGATCAAATCTTGTCCAGCGCCATCGGCGGGATGTGCCTTACCGGCAAAGATGAACTGCACGGGGTAGCGCTCGTCGTT
>CACZNP010000265.1 GCA_902782545.1 uncultured Bacteroidales bacterium | reverse complement strand
TACCGAGGGTGACGCACACAAAGTCATTGCCGAGGTATTCAAGGAGACGATGCCCAATGGCTACAGTTTTGAGTATAGCGGTATGTCGCGCGAGGTGGAGGAAACCTCGGGCTCGAATGCCACCGCACTCATCTACTGCATTTGCGCCATCCTCATTTACCTCATTCTGGCATCGCTCTACAACTCGTGGTTCACACCGTGGGCTGTGCTGCTGAGCGTGCCCTTTGGACTGATGGGCTCGTTTGGAGTCACTTGGTTGGTTTCGCTGCTCCATCTGCCTGGCATGGAAAACAACATCTATTTGCAGACGGGTGTCATCATGCTCATCGGCTTGCTGGCCAAGACGGCCATCCTGATCACCGAGTTCGCTTCCGAGCGTCGTGCCCAGGGCATGAGCATCCGCGATGCGGCCTGTGCCGCTTGTGAGGAGCGTCTGCGCCCCATCCTGATGACCGTTGTCACAATGATTGCGGGTATGATTCCACTCATCATTGCCGGTGGAGCAGGTGCCAACGGCAACCGTGTGCTCGCCCTTGGAGTCACCGCCGGTATGGCCGTGGGTACTCTGGCCCTGCTCTTTGTTGTGCCCGCGTTCTTCATCGTGTTCCAAAAACTGCATGAGAAATACCAAGGCGGCGCACCTGTCGAAACCGTGGTGGCCGAAGCCCCTGCCGACAATGCTCTGCCCGAAACATCAACGAAAGAATAATTACAATCACTCAGTTAAGAGAGTTCGGGTTATTGAAATTTTTAAAGCCTTTTGAAAAAACAATGAAACGACATTTATCCATCGCTTTTGCAGTTGCCGCATTGATGTTCACCTCATGTGGCCTGTACGACAAATATGAGTCGCACACCCAAATACCCCCCGAAGTCATAGGTCTCGACTCACTGGCAACCAATGCGCCAGCACCACTCTCGTGGCGGGATTTTTTTACCGACCCGTTTTTGCGACAACTCATCGACTCGGCATTGGTGCGTAATACCGACCTGAATTCGGCCCGAATTGCTGTGGAGCAGAGTGAGGTCTCTTTGCAAATGGCCAAGAAAGCCATTCTGCCTTCATTGTTTTTCTCGCCGTCGGGTACTATAGCCAGTTTCGACGGTAACACTTCCAAAACCTACAACGTGCCGTTGCAAATGAGTTGGGATCCCGGACAACTTGGTTCTTATACCAACAAGAAACGTGCCGCCAAGGCAGTGCTGTTGCAAGCGCAGGCACGCGAAGAGGCGGTGAGGGCCAACCTGATTTCGGCGGTTGCTCAACAGTATTGCTTGCTTCAACTCTTGGACCGTCAGTATGAGATATTGTTGCTCACCGACAGCCTGTGGGGCGCTTCGCTGGAAGCACAAAAGGTGTTGTGGGAAAATGGCAAGGTCTATTCCACAGCCGTCAACCAACAGGAATCGTCTTGTCTGAGTGTGAAAACTCAGATAGTGGACGTGTGCCGCAACATCCGCAGCGTGGAGAACTCCTTGTGCCAACTCCTGGCAATCCCACCCCAACACATCGCCCGTGGTAAATGGGGAGTTTATGTCATCCCGCAATTGGCCAATGGTGATATCTCGGCGCAGATGCTGTTGTACCGTCCCGACATCCGCTTGGCCGACCATGCCATGGAAGAAGCCTTCTACAACATGCAGACTGCCCGCTCAGCCTTTTTCCCGGGCATCTCGCTATCGGGCTCGGCTGGATGGACCAACAGTGCCGGTGGAGCCATTATCAATCCTGGCAAGATATTGCTCAGCATCGTGGGGTCGCTCACGCAACCCATCTTTGCCCGTGGCCAGTTGAAAGGCCAGTTGAAGATTGCCAAACTCACACAAGAGGACATGCAAAACCGATATGTGCAGACCGTCATTGATGCCGGCAATCAGGTGAACGAGGCGATAGCCGACTGCCAGTCGGCTCGCGAAAAGCACGGTTATTATCACCGACAGGTGGAAGTCCTCCACGATGCTTACAACGGTACGCACGAACTCATGGACAATGGCAAGGCCAACTACCTGGAAGTGCTGACGGCTCAGGAGAGCCTGCTCAAGGCCCAACTCAACGAGGCAATGAACATGTACGATGCTGCCCAAGCCGTCATCGAACTCTACATCGCACTTGGCGGAGCCACGCAATAAAATAAGGATAATTCCAAACACCACTGATCATGAGACGTTTTTTATATTACATCATCTTACCAATCTGTTTGATTTCCATGTTTTCATCGTGCAAGAACGATGAGCCAGACAATCCCATCAAACCGGTAGGGGAACGCGACATTATGTTGGTCAATGGTATAGGGGATATATACAATTTAAATGGTGAAGTCATCACCACGTTGTCGAACTGCCAATCGGTGTCTCAAATCATCGTGGAGGGCAACGACTATTTTGTGTCGGGATCGAGTTCAAAAGACCGTGTGGGCTATTGGAAAAACGGCAAGTGGAACACCTTGCACGTCGACTTCATCGAAGATGTTGAACATTGGGCTGCAGGCATCGGCAAATGGGACTATTACATCTATCTGCTTGACTATCCCAATGTGTTGAAAAACAGTGGGATATTTCCCCTTAGAGATGCTGAGAATTTTATCGCGGCCCGTCATGGCATTTCGGTGTCGGAAGGGGTGTGCCATGTCGTGGGGTCGGACTTGGTGGAAACCCCGGTTCATGCCAGAGTGCCTGTCATCTACAGCGAACACAAGGGTGCTTATGTGTCCGAGAGGTTGCCCTTGCCCGAAGGAGTCACCAGGGGTGACGCATTGGCAGTCTATGGCTACGACCGCAACCACGTGATTGTGGGAGGCTATGTGGGCAATGAGCCAGCCCTGTGGATTGATAATCAATTGCAAGTTCTTCCGTGCACCCATAGTACTGCAATGAGTTCGGATGATTTGCCCTATGGTTCGGTAAGTGCTGTCACTCGTATTGGCGACCGTATCTATGCGGCCGGCACTGAGTATTACGACGAAGAAAACCAAGTTGCAACGGTGTGGTGCGATGGTGTACAACAGTATCTCAAGGCCAGTGGTGATGATTTTGTGAGTTCCGAGGTAATGGATATCCAGGCCTATGGCAGTGATTTGTATGTCCTCACACTTGAGTATTCGATGATTGACAACGGCGAATACAGTTACCCGGCATTGTCGTCGGTGCTATGGATGAATGGCACTGTTTTGGGTAAAATCTTGTATAAGGGAATGGTGAGTTTCGCTGTGTACTGATGGCGGACAAATGTTGGTTTTACGATAGTTTCGTTTTTTTT
>CACZNP010000264.1 GCA_902782545.1 uncultured Bacteroidales bacterium | reverse complement strand
GGTATAGACCAGCGCCACTATCTTGCCTCCCCGGTCCACCACAAGACATTCGTCCACGTGCTGGCAGTTGGCGAGCACGGCCTCGACTTCTTCGGGATAGATGTTCTGGCCCGAGGAGTTGAGAATCATCGACTTGATGCGCCCGCGAATGAAGATGTTGCCATCGCTGTCCATCACCCCCAGGTCGCCGGTGCGGAACCATCCGTCGCGGGTGAACGCTGCTGCGGTGGCCTCGGGATTCTTGTAATAGCCTATGGTGAGGTTGCGCCCCCGTGCCTGGATTTCGCCGGGCGTGTGCTCGGGGTCATGGGAGTCGATGCGCAGTTCGTGGACAGGCTTTCCGCACGATCCAGGCACAAACTTGGTCCACCATTCCCATGCCAGCAGCGGGCATGCTTCGGTCATCCCGTAGCCCACAGTGTAGGGCAGTCGCATTTTCCTGAAACACAGTTCGGCCTCGGGATTGAGCGATGCCCCGCCCATGATAAAGCAGCGCACTTGCCCCCCGAAGACCTTCATGATGGTTTTGCGGGCAATGCGGTAAACCACTCTTTTCATGCCCGGAATGATCATGATCTTTCTCCGTTTCTCCAGCGCGGGTTTGATGGAGTTGGCATAGATTTTCTCCATGACCAGTGGCACGGTGACCACCATGTAGGGCCTCACTTCCTGCATAGCCTTGAGCAAGGTGGTGGGCGAAGGCGTCTTGCCCAGGAAATAGACGGTGACACCATCCACATTGGGATGAATAAACTCGATGGCCAGCCCGTACATGTGTGCAAGTGGCAGCATCGAGACGATGGTCTCGCCGGGTTGGTTGGGGAACTGCGTGTTGGCGAAATCGTCGGTGTCGGACATGGCTCCGTAGGTGAGCATCACGCCCTTTGGGTTGCCAGTGGTCCCCGAGGTGTAGTTGATGATGGCCACCTCGTCGTCGTTGTCGGTGGGAAATGACACTTCTTCGGGCGTCATGCCCTGTGGATGTTGTGCGGCAAATGCGCTTTTGCGATTCTCCCAAGCGAGAGCCACCTCTTTGTCCTGCTGCCAGAGCAAGTTGCCGTCTTTGACGTTGATGGCGGCTTTGAGTGCGGGCATCTCGTCAGGGTTCAGTTTTGCCCAGATGTCATCATCGACAAAAAGCAGAACGCTGTCGGAATGGTTTGTGAGCGAAGAAATGTTGCTTGGGTGAAAGTCGGCCAGCAGTGGCACGGCCACGCAGCCATTGACGTTGATGCACCAAAAATTCATTGCCCATCGTGCCGAGTTGCGGGCGCAGATAGCGATTTTGTCGCCTTTGTTGATTTTGGCATCGTTGAGGAACAGCCTGAACTGCTCGATGTTGGTGGCCAGATCGGCATAGGTGAAAGAGTCACCTCCGTAATCGCAAAGCGCGTTTTGTGTCCAACGTTGGCGGACTGTGTTCTCCAGTTTTTTCAGATAGTGTATCATTGTTTCTTGAATGCTTTCAGTTGATAGTTTTCTGCAAATTTCGGTTCAACCCGAAACAAAGGTACAAATATTTTTTATTTTTCTCTTTTCTTGGATGGATTTTCCTCAAAAACAGGGATTATTCCCGTTGTTGGGAAGCCTCTTGAGGCGGTTGTCGCTTGATTCTCCATCCGATGGCTGCGATGAGCAGTGACATGCAGGGACAGAGCAGATTGAAAAAGCAATAGGGCAGATAGGTGAGCGTGGGCACCCCCAGCACGGTTGCCTGCGTCATGCCGCAGGTGTTCCACGGGACGAGCACCGAGGTCACGGTGGCGGCATCCTCGGTGGTGCGGCTGAGCAGTCGCTGCTCGTAGCCTTGCTTGCGGTAAACTTCCTTGAACATGTCGGCATTGAGCACGATGCTGATGAACTGGTCGCCGGTGGTGAGGTTGAGAAAAATGCCTGAGACCACCGTCGAGGCAACGGTGCTGAAACGGTTGCGCACAAACCTGATGATGCAGTGAGTGATGCTCTCGAGCATGCGACTGGCCACCATCACCGCGCCAAAGCACATGGCACAGATGATGAGCCAAATGGTGTTGAGCATTCCCGCCATGCCGCCGGTCGACACCAATTCGTTGAGGACGGGAAAACCCGTGTCGATGGCTGTGGCGCCATAGAAGGTGATGGCCAGCCCCTTGGTGATGGCGGCTGCATGGGAGAGCGTGGCGTCGTCGGCAATGGCGGTGAGGATGTGGGGCTGGAGAATGATTGCCAAGATGCCTGCCATGATCGACGAAACGAACAGGACGATGAGCGAGGGCGTGCGCCGTGCGATGAGAATTCCCGTGAGCAGCGGCACAAGCAGCGTCCACAGCGAGATGTTGAAGGTGGATTCAAGCCCGGTGGTGTATTGGACGATGTTGAGGCTGGCATTGCTGTTGTGCCCCAGTCCTGCAACGAAGAAGATTGCCAGTGCGATGAGCAACGCCGGCACCGTGGTGTGCATCATGTAGCGGATGTGCACGAAGATGTCGACACGCGTGGCCGATGAGGCCAGAATGGTGGTGTCGCTCAAGGGCGACATCTTATCGCCGAAGTAGGCCCCCGAAATGATGGCGCCGGCCGTCCATGCCTGCGAGACACCCAAGGCATCGCCCACGCCCAACAATGCCACCCCAATGGTGGCGATGGTGGTCCATGAACTGCCCGAGAGCAACGACACGAGCGAGCAGATGATGCAGGCGGTGACCAAAAAGAACCGTGGCGACAGAATCTGCACGCCGTAGTAGATGAGAGTGGGCACCACACCGCTAATCATCCATGACCCGGCAAGCATGCCCACCGAGAGCAAAATGAGCAGCGTGACGGCTATGCCGCCCATTGTCTTCGAAATCTGTTTCTCAAAAACCGTCCAGTGAATGCGATAGACAATCATGGAAATGAGCACACACACCGCCATGCCGATGATGAGCGAAATCTGACTGCCGCCGCTCAGCGAATCACTACCGAAAAGGGTGATTGAGATGCCCAAAAAGACGATAAGCACCACCACTGGGATGCAGGCAATGAGCGGATGTGGGAGTTTGTGTTCGTCCATAGGCAAGGATGCTGAGGAATGTGCTAATAGTCAATTTGGACCGTATGGTCCAGGGTTTTGTAAGTGGTGTATCCGTTGGCCACGGTGATTCCCCCGTCCACGTCGAGCGGCTTGCTGCGTGCGCTGTAGGTGTAGAATTTGCCACCCGACACGGTCATGGTCAAATCGCATTTCACGCCTTTGGGCGCCGCGGTGATTTTTGGCCCCACCGCCACCACGGTCACGTCGCCGCCAGTCTTGGTGATGGTGCTGTTGCAGTTGATGCCTTTTCCGCCATCGCCAGTGGCCTTGAGATTGAGAATTCCCCCGGTGATGACCAGGGCGGTGTCGGCCTTGAGTGCGGCGCACGAAGTGGTGTCATTGCCCACCTCGGTGGTTGCGATGATGGGCGCCCCGGTGGTGATGACCGTGGTTCGTCCGCCGGTGATTTCGCACAAGCCGCCACAGTTGATGCCTTTCACAGCGTCGGCGGTGACCGTGATGTTGAGCACCCCGCCATTGATGTAGATGCCGTCGTTGGCTTTCACCCCATGGTTGGCTGTGCTGGTGACGGTGATGTGCGGCCCTGGGCGAAAACGGATGTAGTCATCGCAGGTGATTCCGCTTTTGCCCGTGGCATAGACGGTGAGTGCCCCCTTGCCGCTGAAGATGGTCTGTCCCTCGCTGAACAGGGCCGCTTTCTGGTCTTCCTGTTCCACCTCGGTATAAGTCGGCCCGTCGGCCAGATAGTTGGTGGTTCCTTCGGGCAGCACCACATAGAAAGTCTTGCCGCACTGGTTGTTGATGGCCGCTCCGGTGGGGTTGGTGATACTCACCCCGTTAAGTGTGAGGCAGAACTTCTTCTCGCTATAGATTTTGAATGAGCCGTTGTCGGTGCTTCCTTTCAACACGTATTTCACATTCTTTGTGGCCGAAATCACCATCACGTGGGCACCATCGACGCTGATGGTCACGCCGTTGGGCTTGCCGGTGAAACCGGCCGTGTTGCCATCGTAAGTGATGGTGACAGTGCTGGTGAAAGGTGCATTCTCGATGTAGTCGTTGAAGAAAGGGTCTTCGTCATCATCGGGGATTTCCTCGGCATTTTCGGTGACGGCACTGTCATCGAGCGCGACATAGCGCGGTGCCTCGTTTGTGAGGATGTAGTTGATCAGTGCGGTCACATCGGCAATGCCAATTTCGCCATCCTGGTTCACATCGGCCAGGACGTTGCTGCTTTCTTCGCCCGAGAGCACAATGCTCACTAGCGAGGTCACATCGGCAATGCCTACCTCGCCATCGCTGTTCACATCGCCCACATAGGTGTAGGCCGCCGCATTGGCCGCAACAAGCGTCACACAGGTGATGAAGAGCAGGATAGACTTTCTTGTCATGATGTCAGAATTTTATGGTCACAGATCGTTTCTTGGTCACATACACATAGGTGTTGGCAGGTGCCGAGACGGTCAATCCACCTGCCGCATCCACCGGGGCGGCCTTGGCGCTGTAGGCATAGAATGAGCCCCCGCTCACAGTGATTGTATCATCGCATTTCACCCCCTTGGGCGACCCGATATCTTTCTTTCCGGTGGCCACGGCAGCCACATCGCCGCCGCTCATGGTGATGGAACGGTCGCAGTTGATGCCTTTGCCTCCCTCACCGCTGGCCTTGAGCCGGAGCACACCGCCGCTGATGAGCAACACGCTATCGGCCTTGATGGCCGCACAAGTGGTGGTGTCGGTGTTTTCGATGCGTGAGTTTCCGCTGTTCAACACGGTCGTTCTTCCGCCTCTCACCGCCACCTGCCCCTCGCTGTTGATTCCCTTGGCCCCGGCGGCATTGACAGCGATGTTGAGCACACCGCCGTCGATAAAGACAGCGTCTTTTCCCTTGACACCGTTGCCTGCGCTGCTGGTGACGCTGATGTGCGGTCCCGGGCGGAATCGCAGATAGTCATCGCTCACAATCGCCCCTTTTCCTGTCGCGGTCACGTTCAGTGATCCCTTGCCGCTGAAGATGATTTGGCCTTCGCTGAACAGGGCGCCTTTTTGGTCTTCCAGTTCCACTTCGGTATAGGTCGGTCCGTCGGCCAGGTTGTTGGTGGTTCCGTCGGCCAGCACCAGGTAGCACGATTTGCCGCACTGGTTGTTGATGGCCGCTCCGGTGGGGTTGGTGATGCTCACCCCGTTCAGGGTGATGCAAAACTTGTTGAAACTGTACACCTTGAAGGAGCCGTTGGAGGTGTTCCCGGTGAGGATGTAGTTCACATGTCCTTTGGCCGATGTCACGCTCACGTGTGCGCCAACGGTTTCGACCAGCACACCGCTCACGGTTCCTTCGACCGTTGCAGTCTCGCCATTGTAGTTGATGGTGATGGACCGCGAGAAGTCGGTGTTTTCCACGTAGTCGTTATAGTATTCGTTGTTCTCGTCGGTGATGGGAACATCGTCCTCCTCGTTGAACGCGCTTTCGTCCCACCGGATGTCGATATCGGGTTGTGCCTCATATTCGGCGATCACCTCGTCAAAATCAGTGTCGTCCTTTTGACAGCCGGCCAGGAACAATGAGGCGGTCATCAACAGAGTTGCTATGATAGTATATTTCCTCATGGTGAATGATTTCGGTTAAAATTTGAATGAGTATCCCAGTCCCACCATGTGGATGTTGGTCTCCGAATCCTCGTCGTCGTTGACGATTTGGTAACGGTAGAACAGCGAAAGGGTGTGTTTTTTCTTGATTTTATAGTCGGCGCCCAGTAGCAGGCGTGTCTTGTCGAGCCGCAAGGAATTGTAAAACTCCACGCTGGCGAATGGGTCAACCGGGCAGTGCCGGATGTCGTATTCCACTTTGAGCCTGGAGCGCAGCAGGCTCTTGTGCTTGCTCTTCACCTCGGTGTCCTCCCAACAGGTGTTGTCGAAGTCATAGCGTGTGGTGGTGTGCGCAGGGCGATAGGTGTACTGGTAGCGCTCTCGCAACGACACGGTGAGTCGTTTCTTGTAAGTGTAACTGGCCGTGAGCGATGCGGTGAAGCGGTGACGGGTTGCCCAGTAGGAGGGTCGCCAGTTGTTGTAATCACCGTCTTCGTGATAATTGATTTTCTCGGGATTGTTGTCGATGAGCAACACATAGCCCACCCCGCCTTTGAGCCAGGGCAGCAGTTTGTACTGCCCGTCAACACTCAGGGCCACACGGTCGGCCGTGCGCCAGTTGTTGCGGGTGCGAAACTCCAACTCGGTGCCCACGGTGAATTTCTTGTTGATTTTCTTTTCGGCTCCGGCGGTGAGTATCAGGCCGCTGTCGTCGGCAACTGCGGAGAGTGGCAGCCAAGCCATCAGCAATCCTGTTGCCAAAAAACGGGTTATGTTTCTTTTACGTCTTCCCATTCTTGGCGTGTGATTTTTATCTGGTTGTTGACATCGCTGGAGGCGTTATCGTTGTGGCTCCTATAGTAGACTTTGAGCATGGCCATGTCGCGCAACAGATCGATGGAACCCACATACACCTTGGTGATGTCGAGGCCTGTGCGCTCGGTGAGGTCGTCAATGAGTTCTTGGCGTCGCTCGGGCTTGATCAGTTCTATGCGGTCGTATTGCACAAGTTTTGAGGACACCTGGCTCCGCATCAGGAATGCTTCACACACCCAGATGGCCAGCAGGATGAGCAGGTTGGGCAGCAATTGCTCATAGATGCTGATGGTGGCACTCAGGGCGTTGATGACCGACAGGCAGATGATGCTGAACAAATAGGTCATTTCCCTCACCGGCATGGCATCGGTGCGGTAGCGCATGATGCTGAAGATACCAAACAGACCGATTCCGATTCCGATTCCCGTCTTGGCTTTGAGGTCCTCGAGCACGAAAAGCATGAAATACACCAGGAAATAGATGGTTATCCCAATGAGCATGAAGGTGAAGTAGAAGTCGCGTCGGTAACTCTTGCGGAAATAGAAAAAATGAATGATAATCCACACAAAAGCCAGATTCACCAGGAAGTTGGTCAACGAGATGCTGCCAAACGAGCCCGTGGTGAAAAACTGTGTGCAAAGCGACCAAAAATAACTATTCATAATTCTTTCGTTTTTTACTTTGAATAATGTGTTGGTGGGCTACGCCATCAGGCGTTCAAGAGCGTGTAGCCGTTCCTTGAAACGGTTGCGCTTGAGGGTGGGGTCGGTCAGCAACGAACCGATACAGTATTTGCTGAACCCCATGGGCATGATGCGCAGCGCGCGCAACATCTCGAGCACAGGCGATCGTAAAATTCCGTTGCGTTTGAGTTCGATGATGGCAAGAGTGTCGAGCGAACGCCGGGAATCGGTCACCAGGTTGTGAAATCGTAGCGAGGTGTCGATGGTGACCCGCTCGGTGCGATTCTTGTTGACCAGCGTCACACGCCTGAAAGCGTTTTCCAGATTGCTTTCCAGTGTGGCGGGATTGTAATGAAGATGCTGGTGCATGAAGTCCACCTTGGCCTTGTCGTTGAGGTCAAAATCGTGTACCTCGATGCGTTTTTTGCGCGTGCGGCCATGGTTGTTCTTGGTTTTCACCTCCAGGAAGTTGAGATGGGAATTCACATAGGAACGGATGCGCACCTTTTGCCGTCCGGCGTGTCCGTTGTGGTGTGCGATGAACATCTCACGGGTGGGGGTGTCGTAGTATAGTGTGGCATAGTCCATGTTGCGCATCCCATCGGTTTCCTGAACGCTGTACTCGGCTTGTGCCATCTCCAGCAATAGGCACACTCTGTCGACCGTGGTGACAAACTTGGTGTCAATTCGGTTCATGAGTTTGATTCCAGCCATTTCCTCCAGGGTGATGGGAGCAAACTGCGTGATGAGTGTGTCGACGGCCGTTACGTTCATTATTATAATTAAGTACGCAAAATTAGTGATAAATATTGTAATTGCGCCATGAAAATGCCACTAAACTGTCACTTTTGGCGAAACGATAGTGAGATTTGTCAAGAAAAGCCCCGTATGTCGCAATCGTTGGCATACGAGGCCTTACTATAGGTTAGAGAATGTTTTTCTCAGTTTTGTTCCATAACGAGGTTCACCAGCGAGGTGATGTCGGCAATGCCAATCTCGCCGTCGCTGTTCACATCGGCACGGTAGAACAAGTCGGGGTCGGTGAGTTGTTCGGAACTGAGCACAATGTTGACCAAAGCAGTGATGTCGGCCACGCTGATCTCACCGTCGCCGTTCACATCGCCCTTGAGCAAATTGGTGCCGGCATCGTCGCTGAAATAGAAATAGTTGATGTCGGCCAGGGTGAGTGTACTCGTTGTGCCATCGGCCAGTGTGACGATCGCGTTGCCGTTGTCGAAAGTGATTTTAACCCCGTTGGCCGCAAAGGCTTGCTCATTGCTGCCCGACAGATTGAACTTCAGGTAGCCAAAAGCATCGGCACTGGCTTGTAGTGTCGCAAAGGCAAGTACGAGAATGAATATTATCTTTTTCATTGTTTTCATTGTTTTTTCATCGTTACAATCATCAATTCGGTCTCATCAGTAACTGCTACCAATCGTGAAATAGGGTGTCGTGGCCGATTTGCTGCCTTGCGAGGAACCATTGCTGGTGACCGCATCGCCATTGTAGTAGAGGCCGTGCCAGTTTTCCTTGGCCGTGTTGAGTGTTGAGCCACTGTAGAAGTTGTAGGTGGTGCCGCTCTTGAGGCCTGGTGCGCTCATCACAACGGTCAGTCTGCCGTTGCCGCCACCACCGGGGCCCCATCCGCCACCGCCGCCACTGGTGCTGTAGGTCTTGGTCATGGTGTAAGCCATGACGTTGCCGCC
>CACZNP010000263.1 GCA_902782545.1 uncultured Bacteroidales bacterium | reverse complement strand
GTTTCAAAAAGTACGATGAATTGAGCCGTGTGTTGTTGGGCGAGAATCCAGGTCGCGAGAGTGACGAAGAGCGAATATTGGGTTACAACATAGGACTGGGCTTGCACGACGTGCTGTTTGCCAGTAAAATTTTTGATCGCATGACGAGTGCCGAATCGTTTGTGCAGCGTAAAGAAACTGAAAAATTCTGGATTTGACATCAGTAATGGGCCCATTGGCAAAGATAGGACGTTATGTGTGGTTGCACGGCTGGCAATACCGTGCCACCGAGCGTGCTCACCGCCGTTATGTGGCCTCGATGCAGGGTCGCCGCCCGGTGAGGGTGGTGTTCCTGGCCATGAGCGTATCGATGTGGCGCTATCAACATCTGTATGACATGATGTCGAAGGACAATCGTTTCGAAACTCACATAGTGTTGTCGCCCAGCATTGACTATGCAGCAGAGCAGCAGTTGCACGATGTGCAGCAGTTGCGTCAGTATTTCGATACCCGCGGTATTGCCTATGTGGATTGTGACCTCGATGGTTGCCCCTTTGACATCCGTGGGAGGCTGAATCCCGACCTGTTGTTTTATCCCCAACCCTACGAACATTTGCTGGTGGCAGAGCACGATTGCACCTCATTCTATGACCGGTTGATTTGCTATTATCCGTATGCCTTCTGGACATCGACAGGCAAGTGGTCGTACGATTTCCATTTCCACAATCTTGCCTGGCGGCTTTATTACTCAACATCGTTGCATCTTGCCGAGGCCCAGAAGGTAGCCACCAATCGTGGCCGCAATGTGCGCGTAGTTGGTTATCCCAATGCCGATGACTATTTGCGCGGGCACTATGCTGATGTGTGGAAACCCTATCGTCCCAGTACTGATGCGGTGTGCAAGCGGCTGGTTTGGGCTCCCCATTACTCCATTGTTGAGGAATTCGGCCTTGTGCCTCGCTCCAATTTTTTGTGGATGGCCCCACTGATGCTTCAGTTGGCTCAAGACAACCGATCCACGCTGCAGATAGCCTTCAAGCCCCATCCCCGACTGCTTACTGAATTATACAAGCATCCAGAATGGGGCAAGGCCCGAACCGACGCATATTATGAAAAGTGGGCCACGTTGCCCAATACGCAACTTGAGACCGGTGGATTTGTGGACCTGTTCATGACCAGTGATGCCATGATCCATGACAGCGGCTCGTTTGCGGTGGAGTATCACTACAGCCGTCGTCCCGTGATGTTTGTCAGCCGTGACATGGATGCGATTTTGGCAACGCAGAGCGATTTTGGCAAGAAAGTGTATGCGCTTCACTACGTGGGAGCCACCGAGGATGATGTACGCAATTTTGTGACCGATGTGGTTCAGGGTGGTGAAGACCCACTGCGCCCGTCCCGAGAGGAGTTCTTTGCCCACTACCTGCTGCCTCCCGGTGGCAAGACTGTTGCCCAAAACACCATAGACGATATTGTGAAATCCTTACACCTCGATGAGCCATGACCGATAATTTACGCGACAAAACAGTGCGCGGCGTCGCTTGGAGTTTCGTCGAGCGTTTCTCGGTTCAGGGGGTGACCTTCCTGCTTGAGTTGGTCATTGCCCGCCTTGTCGGTCCAGAGAACTATGGACTCATAGCGATGCTCGCCATCTTCATGGCCGTGTCGCAGGTGTTTATCGATGGCGGTTTCTCAAGCGCCCTCATCCAGCGTCAGGACCGAGATGAGCGTGATTTCTCGACAGTCTTTTATATCAATTTGGGACTGAGTATTGTCACTTATGTTTTGCTGTTTGTGTCGGCTCCGTGGATTGCTTCGTTCTTTGGGCAACCTATACTTACCGATATCACACGAGTCTACTCATTGAATTTGATATTGAACTCACTGGTGGCAGTGAACAAGACCAAACTGACCATAGCGGTAGACTTCAAGACCCAGAGTAAGATTTCGTTTTTCAGTGCGTTGCTGTCGGGGTTGCTGGGCGTGTTCCTGGCCTGGCAAGGGTGGGGCGTGTGGGCCCTCGTGTGGCAGGCCCTGGCTTCGGCCGCACTCAACGTGCTGTTCAGTTTTTACTATGTGCGATGGTTGCCTCAAAAGCGTTTTTCGGGCGCGTCGTTCCACAAGTTGTTCGCATTCGGTTCAAAACTGCTGGTTGCCAATCTCATCAGCAGTGTTTATTCGAAAGTGTACGAGATGGTCATCGGCAAGCGGTTCGCATCGTTTCAGTTGGGTTTGTATTCCCGTGCCGATAAGTTCAATCAGTTTGCCAGCAGCAACATCAGCGGCATTTTGCAGCGCGTGTCGTTCCCAGTGCTGAGCGAAATACAGAACGATGATGCCCGTCTGCTGAGTGCCTATAAGAAATACATGCAGATGTCGGCGTTGGTGGTGTTTCCACTGATTTTGGGCATGTGTGGCGTTGCGCGTCCCATGATACATGCCTTGTTGGGTGACGAGTGGATGGGTTGTGTGACCATGCTTCAAGTGTTGAGTTTCGCCTACATTTGGGATTGCGTGATCATGGTGAATCTGAATCTGATTTATGTGAAAGGCCATTCCGACTATGTGTTGCGGCTTGAGATTGTGAAAAAACTCATTGCTTTCACAATCCTTGTGATTACGATGTTCTATGGTCTGCTGGCCATCTGTATAGGACGTGTGATCTATTCCATCATCGCCCTGTACCTCAACACATACTATACCCGTCGGTTACTCAACTACGGCTTCCTGCAGCAGTTGCGTGAGATTGCACCGTTTTTCCTGATGTCATTGGTAGTGATGGGTGTGGGTTTACTTGTGGGGTTGCTGGTTCCACGATCCATTGTGGCCCTTGTGGTGGCCGTTGTCGTGTGTCCGATTGTGTATGTTTTGATGTGTCGGTTGTTCCATGTAGGCGCCTACTCAGAACTCATGTTGTTACTGAAACGTAAATCGTCATGACAACACCAAATACCCTCCCGACCGTGAAGTTGCGCGACAGCAACATGGAGTTGCTCCGCATTGTGGCCATGCTGCTTGTGATGATTGTGCATGCCAATTTCCGTGCGTTGCCTGTGCCCGGCATTCCTGCCATAGCCACCAATCCCAGCGGTGCGTTCTTACAATTCTTTGTTGAGGCATTCTCGATAGTTGCAGTGAACGTGTTTGTGCTTTTGTCGGGTTGGTACGGAATCCGTCCTCGAGTCAACCGGCTTGCTGAGTTGGTTTTTCAGGTGTTGTTCTTCGGTGTTGTGTGTTTGGGGTTGGCCACCATCATCGAAGGCAAGGCCCCCAGTGATGTGTGGCGCAAACTGTTTATTTTGGGCGACGGTGACTATTGGTTCATCAAAACCTATGTGGCATTGTACCTTTTGTCGCCAGTACTGAATGCCTGGGTGGAGAATGCATCGCGCCGCAGTCAGATGTTGCTGTTGGTGTCATTTTTCGTATTCGAGTTCATTTATGGTTGGTGGTGGGATGGGACCACATGGCTTCGCCGCGGCTATTCTTTGCCGTCGTTCATGGCCCTGTATCTGCTGTCGCGTTACATGCGCAACTACCAACCCCGTTTCGCTACGCTGAACAAGTGGATGGACCTTCTCATCTACTTTGATGTAGTTGCCGTGCTCACCGTGTTGATGTATTTGCTCAAGCAAGCCGGTATGCGTGGGGATTATTGGTACTATTATACTTGCCCGCTGGTAATAGTGGGTGCTGTGTACCTGTTGCTTTTCTTCAGCAAACTCAGTTTTCGTAGCAAGGTCATCAACTGGGTTGCGATATCATCGCTGGCCATTTATCTGACACAGTCCAGTTCATTTGTGTGGTGCTATTATGATCAAATAATTCGTGATTGGTTCAATATTGAGCCCCGTTTCACGTTCATTATATATACAGTGCTGTTTATAGCGGCAGTATTTGTTGTGTCGATACTGGTGGACAAATTGCGTCTGCTGTTGTGGAACGGCACACTTGCAATGATGAATCAATTAAAACCAACGATATGGAAAGAAAAAAAGTAATGTTAGTGTTCGGGACTCGTCCTGAGGCCATCAAGATGGCCCCCCTGGTCAAAGAATTTCAAAAGCATCCCGATGCATTCCAGACCATCGTGTGTGTTACAGGACAGCACCGCGAGATGCTGGACCAGGTGTTGAAAATCTTTGAGATAGTACCGGATTACGACCTCAACATCATGAAACAAGGTCAGGACCTGTTCGATGTCACGTGCCGTGTGTTGCTGGGTATGCGCGACGTGCTCAAGCAAGTCAAGCCCGATGTCGTTCTTGTTCATGGCGACACCACCACCAGCACAGCCACGGCACTTGCCTCGTTCTATGAACAGATTCCGGTGGGTCATGTCGAGGCCGGCCTCCGCACGCACAACATCTACAGTCCATGGCCTGAGGAAATGAATCGCCAGATAACCGGCCGCATAGCCACATATGATTTTGCTCCGACCCCATTGAGCCGCCAAAACCTGCTTGATGAGAACACCCCTGTGGAACGAATCCTTGTGACCGGCAACACTGTGATAGATGCCCTGCACATGGTGGTGGAAAAGATGCGCGGTGATGATGGGCTGCGTAGAGAGTTGGCCCAACAATTGCTTGCCGATGGTTACGATGTCTCGCGCTTGGCTGGCGGTCGTCGGTTGGTGCTTATCACAGGCCATCGCCGCGAGAACTTTGGTGGCGGTTTTGTGAACATTTGCCGTGCGATAGGCACCTTGAGCGAGCGTTATCCCGAAGTTGATTTCCTCTATCCCATGCATCTGAACCCCAATGTGCGCAATCCCATTCATGAAGCATTCGGCAAGGACCTGAAAGAGTTAGGCAACCTGTTCTTCATTGAGCCGTTGGAATACCTCAAGTTTGTGTTCATCATGGAGAAAGCCGACATCGTTCTCACCGACAGCGGTGGCATCCAGGAAGAAGCCCCCGGCTTGGG
>CACZNP010000262.1 GCA_902782545.1 uncultured Bacteroidales bacterium | reverse complement strand
GATGAAAAAACAATCTTACCGAACGATGCGGGGTTTGTGCTATGCGGCACTGTTCTTGTGTGGGTTTTGGCTGGTGTTTTTCGCCATCCAGACCTACTATGTGTTCACCACTGGCAGCGGTCCTGGCGTGATCAACTGGGACTCACCGCGCATTGGCCTCAAATTGGGCATCACCATCGCCAACCGGGTGGTCATCCTTGTGATGCTGTCGCTGTGTGTGGCATTCGTCGTCAGTACGCTCAAGAGCATCAAGCAGGGAGTGATTTTCAGCCGTTCCAACGTGCCGCTGCTGTCGGCCATGGCTGCAGTGATTCCGTTCTACGCCATGATCTGCGACAACACCATGCAAGCCTTTTCAACAACGGCCGAGATGAACTTCCAACTCACGGACAATGTGTTTGTCTACACTTTGGTCGTTCTCATTGTGGCACAACTCTACAAAGTGGCCTGTGACGCCGCCGAGGAACAACAACTCACCATTTAACACCCAAAGCACAATGAAACTCAACAAACTTCTCACTCTTATCGTCCTGCTGCTCCCCTTCCAGGTTTTCGCACAGGAAGAAACGATGACGTTGAACGATTTTGTTTCCCAACTCAATGCTGCATGCCCCCGGGTTCTCAACGACGGTTGGACCGTGAACTCATTCACCCTCGACGCCGACACGTTGAGCGTCTCCATCACCGTGGCCGATGATGCGGCACAGTACCTGCCCATGATGGCAGCCAATGCCAAACAAATGAAAACGATGTGGATTCGACAGATACCACAGTACGGCCCTTACTGGAACAAGATGGTGGAACGCGTGGTTGCCATGCGCAAAACCCTTGTTGTGGACCTGAAAGCCAGCGAAGGCGACAACCATGCGACTTTTGTATTTTCACCTGACGAATTAGCCCCGAAGCAATGATAGTGATCAACCTCGACGTGATGATGGCCCGACGCAAAATGTCGCTCAACGAACTGAGCGAGCGGGTGGGCATCACCATCGCCAATCTCTCCATCCTGAAGACGGGCAAGGCACGCGCGGTGAGGCTATCCACGCTCGATGCCATCTGCCAAGCGCTCGACTGCCAGCCGGGCGACATTTTGGAATACCGACCAGCCGAGTAACCTATCCCAAAATAAGGTGCCGGGGCTTGACGGCCTCGGCACCTTATTTATGCTGATTTGCGCAATAAGCGATTACTCTTCGGGGAATAAGCCACTTTTCTGAAAGCCGCCATTCCGACTTGGTTCACTGGATTGAGTCGAGTGCCTTTTGCAGTTCTTTGAGTTGGGTTTTGATGCCTTTGAGCCTGTCGACCACTTCAAATCGCTTGTCCACGCCGTCGCGATTGGCCCGGATTTGTGCTTGCGCCATGTCCAATCGCATACCTTTGTCCTTGACCAGATAGTGGATGCGCTTGATGATCTCGATATCGTTGGGTGTGTAGAACCTGGTGTTCTTGGCGTTGCGCTTGGGTTTGACAATGCTCAACTGGCTTTCCCAAAAACGGAGCGTGCTTTCGGGAATACCCAGAATCTGCGACACATCGCTGATTTTGTAATATTTCTTGTCGAGTTCCTGCATGGCTATTGGTCAATGTCTTTATTGATATGCTCCAACTCATCGCCACTGTCGGCAGCGATTTCAAGGGCATTGTCCTTGTCTTTGGTCTCATCATTGGAAGCCATGATTTCCTCGGTGCGCGACTTCCACTGCCGCGGCCCGAAGATGCGCTCGGCATCCTCAGTGTAAATCACCTCGCGCTGTTGCAGGAGGTCGGCCAACTCATGATGCCCGTGAGCATATTGTTCCAGAATTTGACGGGCACGCTCATACTGGCCATCGATAATGGATTGCACTTCGGCATCGATAGCCTGGGCACGGGTCTCGCTGTAAGGCTTGGTAAAGCCGTACTCTTGCCCGCTCGAATCGTAGTAAGAGATGTTGGGCAACTGGTCGCTCATGCCGTAGAACGTGACCATGGCATAGGCCATCTTGGTGGCCCGTTCCAAGTCGTTCAAGGCACCGGTGTCGATGAATCCCAAGAACATATCCTCGGCCACGCGGCCAGCCAAGAGTGAGCAGATTTTGTCAAGCAACGCCTGCTTGGGCTCGATTTGCCGTTCCTCGGGCAAATACCATGCAGCCCCCAATGCCTTGCCGCGAGGCACAATGGTGACCTTGATCAGCGGGTCGGCATAGCGGAGGTGCCAACTCACGGTGGCATGCCCTGCCTCATGATAGGCGATGGAGCGCCTCTCTTCCTCGGTGATGACTTTCGATTTTTTCTCCAATCCACCGATGATGCGGTCAATGGCATCCATGAAATCCTGTCGCTGCACGGCCTGTTTCTTGCGGCGGGCCGCTATCAGTGCCGCTTCGTTACACACGTTGGCGATATCGGCACCCGAGAATCCGGGCGTTTGCCTCGACAGCAGGTCCAGGTCCACGCTGCCGTCGGTCTTGACCTTGCGCAGATGCACTTGGAATATTTCCTTACGGTCGCTGAGTTCAGGCAGTTCCACGTAGATTTGCCGGTCGAAACGTCCGGCACGGAGCAATGCCTTGTCGAGGATGTCGGCTCGGTTGGTTGCAGCAAGGATAATCACGCCGCTGTTGCTTCCAAAGCCATCCATCTCGGTGAGCAACTGGTTCAGTGTGTTCTCACGCTCATCGTTGCCACCCATGTTGGCATTGCGTCCGCGGGCACGTCCCACGGCATCAATCTCGTCGATGAACACGATGCAGGGAGCCTTCTCCTTGGCTTGGCGGAACAAATCACGCACACGCGAAGCACCCACACCCACAAACATCTCCACAAAGTCGGAACCCGACATGGAGAAGAAAGGAACATTGGCTTCACCGGCCACAGCCTTGGCAAGCAACGTCTTGCCCGTTCCAGGAGGCCCTACCAACAGTGCTCCCTTAGGTATTTTTCCACCTAACTCGGTGTAGTGCTGGGGGTTCTTGAGAAAGTCAACAATCTCGGCTATTTCTACTTTTGCCTCGGCCAATCCGGCCACATCATTAAAGGTGACCTTGTCCTTGTTGTTCTGGTCGAACAACGTGGCACGCGAACGACCCACGTTAAAGATACCGCCCATACCACCGCTGCCGCTGCCACCGCCCATGCGGCGCATCATGATGAAGTAGAAGGCGATGAGCAGCAAAATGGGTCCGAAGTACCAAAAGATGGAGCCCAAGTCGCTACTCTTCTGGTAATCAATCTCACCCTTGAACACGCCGCTCTTCCGCCATTGCTCCACTTTTTCCTCGAACTTGTCGGTGGACGGTATCTGTGTCTCGATGATCGCATGGCTGCCTTTGGCGGGTTTATATCCCTTGAACACCACCGCGGCCAGCGAGTCGCTGAGTTGGCCCTCGGCGTCGTTGCTGTTGCTGTAGACGGTGATTCGCGTCACACCGCCTTTGTTCACCCACTGCTCAAACTCCGACCAACTGACTTTCTCGGTCAATTTGTTGTCGTTCAAGACATATATGCTGAACATAGCCAGGGCAATCAATCCGTACATCCAGAAGATGTTGAATCTTATGCCCTTTTTGTTATTATTGTTGTTATTGTTTGTTGCCATTTTTTGAAATATCGGTGATTAATCCAAATCAGGGATTTCAGTCACAACGGCATCGGCCCACAACTGCTCAAGATTGTAACGCTCGCGGAACTCGGGCAGGAAGATGTGGACATAGATTGTGCCATAATCAATCACTATCCATTGCGAGTTCTGGTAACCATCGTAGTTGTATGGCCGTACACCAATGGTTTTCTCCACATACTCGCGGACACTGTCGGCAACAGCATCCACTTGAATGGGAGTGTTTCCCTCGGCGATCACAAATCCTTGCGCTGCGGCATATTCGATGCCACTGAGATCAACCTGGGTGATTTTGTGCCCTTTTTTCTCTTGAATACCTTCGATAATTGCTTTAACTAATACTTCGTTTTCGGTCATATTTTACTTGATTGTGTACTGAAAGGCAAAGGTAATCATTTATTCTCAATCGGCAACCACAAACTTTAAAATTTATCGGCAAAGATTTGTGCCCGACAACATTTTTTACTAATTTTGCACCTATAAAATTTCAAACCGTTTGACAAAAATTCATTATGGAAGTAACTGGAAAAATCATTCAAAAACTGCCTTTGGTCAGTGGTACATCCAAGGCTGGCACCCAATGGAGCAAACAAGAATATGTGCTCGAGACCAACGATAACTTTCCCAGAAAAGTGTTCTTCGACTTCTTCGGGGAGCGTGCCAACCAATACAACCTTGAGGTGGGCGATGAAGTGGTGTTGAGTTTCGATATCGAGAGCCGTGAATACAATGGCCGTTGGTACACCAATATCCGTGGATGGAAAGCCGAGAAGAAGGATCCCAATGCCCCGCAGCCCGTAGCAGCCTCACAACCCGAATTTGGCGCAGCGCCCGCTGGTCCTGCTCCCACGGGTCCGATTCCGGCTGCTCCGGCTCCCATAGCCGGGGAACCCCTGCCCGACTTCACGCAACCCAGCGGTGACGATGACCTACCCTTCTGAAGGCCATAAGACAGCATTTTCAACCACAAAAAACCGCCCTCAGCGAAATGCCGAAGGCGGTTTTTTCCGTTATGATTCGTTCAGAATTGGCAAGCGGCGGCATACACCACCTCGCCCAGAGTTGGGTGACCGTGGATGCTATTGACCAAATCATCGATGGTGCAATTGGCATTCATCGCCATGACCACCTCCTGAATCAAGTCGGCAGCATGTGCACCGCAAATGTGGCATCCCACAATGCGACGCGTTGATGCGTCCACTATCATCTTGACAAGTCCGTCGGGCTCGCCCATCGCCACGGCTTTGCCGTTACTGCGGAAGAACGATTTCTTCACCATCACGTCAAGCCCTTTCTCAGCGCACTGATCCTCGGTGAGTCCAACCATAGCCAATTCGGGCGTGGTGAACACTGCACTGGGCACAATATTCAAATTGACATGGCTTTCCTGGCCCAAAATGTGGGCAAGTGCCACCTTTCCCTGTGCCGAAGCAGCATGAGCCAGCATGCACAGCCCGTTCACATCGCCAATGGCATAGACCGCCGGGGTGCTGGTGCACATGTGCTCATCAACAATGATGCCACGCCGGCCAACTTCCACGCCGGCCTTGTCCAGTCCTTGCGGCAACACGGGTTGTCGCCCCACCGACATCAGCACGGCATCGCACAGAAGCGACTGTTCTTTGCCTTTTGCATCGTAAGTGACCACCATTTCGCTGCCGGTACGGGCTAACGCCTTGACCGCTGTCTGGGTAATAAACTTGATGCCGCGTTTGGACAACACACTCTTCAACCGCTTGGCGATATCCTTGTCGAACGGCGGCAGAATCTCTTTACAGAACTCAACCACCGTCACTTCCACGCCGTAGGCAGCGAAAATGCCGGCAAACTCCATGCCGATGACGCCACCACCCACAATGCACAGGCGCTGGGGCAACGTGGTCATCGACAAAATGTCGTCGCTGGTCATGGCCAATTCGGCACCCTCGATGGGCAGTCCGCGAGGCGCCGACCCTGTGGCAATGACCACATGACGTGCTTGCAGACGTTCGCCTGCCACCTCAATGGTGTGAGCATCGACAAAACTTGCCTCACCTTGCAGCAAGGTTATCCCAGGCTGTCCCATGAGCATTGCCACACCTTCTCGCAACGAAATCACCACTTGGTCCTTGCGCTCGACGGCAGCAGCATAGTCCACCTGCACCGTGCCCGTGTTCACGCCCCAGGCCGAGGCTTCGTTCAAGGTGTTCACCACCTCGGCGCACCGACACAGTGCCTTGGTGGGGATGCAACCCCGGTTCAGGCACGTTCCGCCCAGCACATCACGCTCCACAATGGCCACTTGAAGGCCATGATGGGCAGCCTCGGCGGCCATCTCATAGCCGCCGGGGCCAGCCCCGATGATTATCAAATCATAATTCATTGTGCCAACTCCTTGAAGGTGACTATGGGATGCAATGCCGCTTGAGTGTCGTCGAGACGTCGCACGGGAGTGTGGTGCGGCGCACCCTTCACCATGTCGGGATTGTCGTGTGCTTCGCAGGCAATGGTGCGCATCACCTCGATGAAGCCATCCAGTGTTTCGCGGCTCTCGTTTTCGGTAGGCTCAATCATGAGTGCCTGGTGGAAGAGCAGCGGGAAGTAAATGGTGGGTGCGTGGAATCCATAGTCGAGCAAACGCTTGGCCACGTCGAGCGTTGTCACACCGCTACTCTTGTCCTTGAGACCATCGAACACAAACTCATGCTTGCAAACTCCCTCGATAGGCAGTTCGTAACAATCCTTGAGGCTTTCCTTCACATAGTTGGCATTGAGGGTGGCAAGCGGGCCCACCATCTTCAGGTTCTCGCAGCCCAATGTCAGGATATAGGCATAGGCACGCAGAATCACACCGAAGTTGCCCAAAAAGCCCGAGATTGAACCCAGCGACTCATCAGTGAAATTGATATCGTAGAACCCCTCGTCATTCTTGGTCACACGTGGATTGGGCAAAAATTGCTCCAACCCCTGACGAACACCAACAGGGCCACTGCCGGGTCCTCCACCTCCATGTGGCGTGGAGAAAGTCTTGTGCAGATTGATGTGCATGATGTCGAATCCCAAATCACCCGGGCGGCAACGCCCCAGCAAGGGGTTCAGGTTGGCGCCATCGTAGTACATCAGTCCACCACAATCGTGAACCAACGCAGCGATTTCGGCAATACGCTGCTCAAAGATGCCCAAAGTGTTGGGGTTGGTCATCATCATGCCTGCCACGGTGTCGTCGAGCAGTGGACGCAAATCCTCCACATCGACAGTGCCATCGGGAAGACTCTTCACCTGGACCACTTCCAGCCCACAAACGGCGGCACTGGCAGGATTGGTGCCATGGGCACTGTCGGGGACAATCACCTTCACTCGCTTGTCGTCGCCACGGCTCATGTGATAACTGCGCATCACCATCAGCCCAGTGAGTTCACCATGCGCCCCGGCAAAAGGATTCAACGTGAACTCGCTCATGCCGGCAATCTCGGACAGGCTCTCTTGCAGCCCGTGATAAACGGCAAGTGCCCCTTGCACCGTATCAATCGGTTGCCACGGATGCAGAACTGCAAAGTCGCGGTGTGCGGCAATTTCCTCGTCAATTTTGGGATTATACTTCATGGTGCAAGACCCCAATGGATAGAATCCGGTGTCGACACCGAAGTTGTTATTGCTCATGTTGGTGTAGTGGCGAACCACTGTCAATTCATCAACTTGAGGCAGTTCGGGCTCGTTGACGCGCAACAGTTGTGACGGCAACGCGGACAACTCAAACTCCTTCAACTCGTTCTTGGGAAGAGTGTAGCCACAGCGGCCTTCTTGCGACAACTCGAAAATGAGTTTTCCATAATAAGTGTTGTTCATGTCTTTTTCTCCTCCTTGATGGGTTAATGGGTTAGCAGTTCTACCAGGTTGTCAATCTCATCTTTGGTGCGCATCTCGGTGACACACAGCAACAGGCTGTCGGCCCCCACTCGGATACCGGCGTGAATGCCCTCTTCGGCACACTCTTGTTGCAGCGCATCGATATCGAGGTCGGTACGCACCACAAACTCGTTGAGGAAGGGCTTGTCGGGATAGGCCAGAGTGAACTTGCCACTCTTCACCAGCCGGTCGGCCAGGTAGTGTGCCCCGCTGTAGCCCATCTCGTTCACTTCACGCAACCCCTTTTTGCCCATGAGCGCCATGTACACGGTCACAAACAGCGCCATCAGGCTTTGGTTGGAGCAGATGTTGCTGGTTGCTTTCTCGCGACGGATGTGCTGCTCGCGGGCTTGGAGTGTGAGCACAAAGGTGCGCTTGCCATCCATGTCGTGGGTGGCACCCACAATGCGGCCCGGCATTTTGCGGATCAGTTTCTTGCTGGTGCACAAAAATCCCACACCGGGCCCACCGAATGACATGGGGATACCCAGACTTTGCCCGTCACCCACAGCAATGTCGGCACCCCACTCGCCCGGCGTTTTCAGGACGCCCAGCGTGCTGGCCACACAGGTCATGATGAGCAACGCCTTGTTCTCATGGCAAATGTCGGCCCACCCTGTATAGTCCTCGACAATTCCGAAGAAATTGGGGATGCCCACAATCACGCCAGCCACATCGGGTTGCGTCACTTTTTTCTCAAAATCGGCCCGCGATGTCACACCATCTTCTTGCTCAATCATTTCCACCGTCACACCATGAAACTTGGCATAGGTGTCGATGACCCGCACCAGCATCGGGTTCAAAGCAGCGCTCACAAGTACCCGATTGCGTTTTTTACCGGCTGCGACAGCCATCATCATGGCCTCGGCAGTTGCGGTGGCGCCATCATACATCGATGCGTTGGACACCTCCATGCCTGTCAACTCAGCCATCATGCTTTGATATTCAAAAATATACTGCAGGGTTCCTTGCGAGATTTCGGCCTGATAAGGAGTGTAACTGGTAAGGAACTCACTACGGCGCAAAATGTCATGCACCACCGATGGTGTGTAGTGGTCATAAGTACCGGCACCGGCAAAGCAAGTCATGGTGCGGTTCAGGCTTCCCAGCGTGTCGAAGAAGCGACGCACCTCCACCTCGCTCATTGCCTCGGGCAGGGCATAGTCGCGATGCAACTGCAACTCGGAGGGGATGTCGCCATAAAGGTCATCGAGCGATCGCAATCCACACCGCTCCAACATGGCCCGCACATCGCCCTCGGTATGCGGAAAAAATTTGTAACTCATTGGTTCAGCAATTATACCTCTTGACTAATGGTATTCTCATTCACCGATAAGGGCCTTGTAGGTCTCGGCAGTCATCAGGTCATCGAGTTCGCCAGGGTCACTCAGTTTCACTTTGATGATCCAGTTCTCAAAAGCATCTTTATTGACCAGTCCCGGTTCGTCCTCGAGTGCCGCGTTCACCTCGACAACCACTCCGCTCACCGGCGAAATGAGGTCGCTGGCAGCCTTCACGCTCTCCACGGCGCCGAAATCCTCGCCGGCTTCCACTTCATCGTCCACTTCGGGCATGTCGACATAGACCACATTGCCCAATTCATGCTGGGCATAGTCGGTGATGCCAATGTATCCAAACTCGCCTTCCACTCTCACGTACTCATGCGACTCACTGTAGTAGAGTCCTTCAATGATTTTACTCATAATGCTTATTGATTTTTATTTTTTATAGGATTTCTTGTAAAAACGTTTTTTGATCACAACAGCAGGGAACACTTTTTTGCGGATGCGAACCGACAGTTCGTTGTCGAGTGCTCCAGCCTCCCGATCCACCAATGCCATGGCCAGGCTCTTGTCGACCGAGATACCGCGGTATCCAGTGGTCACATAACCCACCACCCGGTCGCCTTGCAAGACCTCGTAGCCGTGGCGGGGAATGGCCTTATCCTTCAGTTCCAGTCCCACCAGTTTCTTGGCGCTTCCTTCGGCTTTCTGTTGCGCACAGGCCTCTTTGCCGATAAAGTCTCCGGGTTTGTCAAACTTGACAAACATTCCGAATGTGGCCATGATGGGCGAGATCTCGGCACTCAACTCGTCGCCGTAGAGCGGCAGGCCCACCTCAAAGCGCAAAGTGTCGCGGCATCCCAATCCACAGGGCTGGACACCTGCCGCCATCAGACGGTCCCACATATCTTGGATTGTGGCATGGGAAGCATAGATTTCGAAGCCGTCCT
>CACZNP010000261.1 GCA_902782545.1 uncultured Bacteroidales bacterium | reverse complement strand
CAGGCATTGTGGCTCATGGTCGAGCAGCCACACCAAGTCGCGTACACCTTTTTTAAAATAAGTTGTCATCTGGCCTTGGCTGTCCTCCACCACCAGCGAGCAGGAAGTGGCCTGCAGGGTGTCGATGAGTCGTTGCATGGGGACTCGGTCAGTTGTTTATCTCACGCTGTCGGCCCAGGCTTTGAGCGACTCCTTCGATGCGTTGTTGAGCAGTCGGCCGGGAAGCCAGTTCACTTCGGGATAGGCCTGCTTGAGGTCATCGCAAGCCTTGTCGATGGTGCTGCCACCCGATGTGGCAAATGGGATCACCGTTTTTCCTTTGAAGTCATACGACTCCATAAACGTGTTGATGATGGTCGGGGCGGTGTACCACCAGATGGGGAAACCCACAAAAATGGTGTCGTAGCACTCCATGTTGTCAAGTTTTGCGGTGATGGCAGGCCTCGACGACTTGTCGGCCATTTCCACGCTCGACCGGCTTTGCTTGTCGCGCCAGTCGAGGTCGGCCTCACTGTAGATTTGTTCCGGAACGATTTCATGAAGGTCGGCACCCGCCATTTGCGCGAGTTGCTCGGCCACTGCGCGTGTCACTCCCGAGGCCGAGAAATAGGCCACCAGAGTCTTGGTTTCTCGATTTTCCACTTGATTGTTGTCTTGTTTTTGCGTGCATGCGTTCAGGCACAGAGCCGTGATAGCCGCACAGAGTAAGAATGTTCTTTTCATTGTTTTGTATTGTTTGATGATGTTATAAATCGATACTGACGTGAGTCGGCAGGAATGTAAAACCTTAGGTTTTGATATCTTCTCGCAAAGATATGTATTTTTTCCGTTAAGGAAAATAGATTCTTTGTTATAATTTGTAATTAATATTATTTTTCTGCGGGCTGTGGCCTTCTTGTGATGCGTCACAATGCCCATTCCATGCATAGTATTGATACATTGGCAGTTGCTTAAACATTGAAACCTATGGAGCGAAATTAAAATTTCAACACAAAAGTTTGTACAAAATAACAAACCGTTAACATTAAATTAACATTTGTTGCGGTATCTTTGCGCTGTTATTGGTTTTTCCGGCTAATTACGCTATCTTGAAAATACTTTAAATATCAAAAATACTAATCTAATCAAACCATTTGAAAAGATGAAGAATTGGAAACTTTTGGTGGTAATCATTTGCTGTGTGGTCTTGGGAGGACCAAAGGCAGGGGCTCTTATCTATCATGAGCAGACTCAAAAGGTGACACATTTTGACTATTCGGGCTTTGAGTACACCTATGAGGAGAACGGTGTGACCAAAACCGCAAATATTCTCGATGAGGCAACCACGCCAAATCAGATGGCTGCATTGCTCAAGGAAGTCTATTTGAACAAAGACATCCCCGGAATCCGCTATGCCTATGATTACAACGGCACGCAAAACAGAAAATTGAATTACAATTTCAATGGACATCTGATTGCGTTGGACAAGGGTTATGAGTGGCAGCGCGACAAAAGCACGTTCTTCCCCAACCCCGACGAAGACGGCATGACCATGATCTTGGTGCAGATGAAACAATCCTGGAAGAAAAACCAGGCAACAAACACCACTCCCGAACAATATATCGACCGTGCCTACAGGTCGATGCAAGTGGTCAAGAATTTCACCCGTGTGAACGATGCACAGAACCCGGGCTACATCTTCTCGATCGACGGAGTGTCGACCAACCGTTTCTTCTTCATCTCTAAAGGCAAGGCACGCCAGTCGTGGTCACGCCCACTGTATCGTTTGTATGAGCAAATCAGCCCTGTGAAGGGTGATGATGGCCACGACACCAATGACCTGATCGACCAACTGAGGGCGGGAAATGCTTATTATTGCTACCACGATTGCTTCGAGGTGGGCACGGCCACCACGGGCGGCTATGACCACTGGTTCACCATCTCAAACCAGGGCGAGGCTTTCAGTCTGAAAAATCTCGCTATATTTGTCCCCGACAGGCGTTTTGAGTACCAACAGAGTCCGGCGAACTTTTCCGAAGAAGACAACAATGCAAGCGCTCCTTACTACCACGACTATGGCAACAGCGACCAAGCCGAGAGCGAATGGAACAGAGACATCATGCCCAAGGTGCTCATGTACACCGCCAATCTGAACGCCGAGGCAGTGCCGTCGGACCAGGAGGATTACTATCAGGTGAACTTGAACTGGAGCACTTCGTTTTCCAAGGAAGTGCTGGGACTGGGCGCCGAACTGCCCGAGCACTTCTATGTGTATGTGGTCGAAGGAAATGAACGTATCCCCCTTGCCGAGATACAGACCGACGAGGACGGCTTGATTGTCACACGCCAGCACAGTTACCTGGTACAACAGCATGCCGACCCGCAAACCATTTGCTACGTGATCACAGCACAACCCATCAACTACGACATCGACGGCAGCGTGATCCGTGATGGCGAAGGCAATCCGTTGATCACCATCCAAGCCGAGAGCCCTGTGCGTTACGTCACCATACCGGGCAAGAACAGCGCGTTCTTCACCGAGGTGCTGGAGTATCGCAGCCGATACACGGTAGGCGATGGCAAAACACGGCAGTGGAATGTCTACAAGAACAATATCGCTATCCGTCCGGCAAACAGCGAGGAGTTTGACGCCATCAAGAACAACAATGACGCTTACCAACTCACGCGCACCGATGCCGATGGCAACAAAGTGACCATTGCCAACTTGCAGTTCTCGCAAGAAGAGAATCAGGTGGGCTACCACTACACCATCGTCTATAATGCCGACTCTCAGGTACTGAACCCGGTCTTTGACGACGAGCAGCCTGTGCTGGAGGGTTTCATTGAGAACTATGCCAACTCCACGGTCAAGTTGATTGACCGCTTCACTGCCGAGACTGCTGACAACACGCAGAGTCCTTACTACATCTATCACCTGGAGCAGGCTCAGAACTCACGCAGCAATGAGTTCATGGTTCCGGTGTACAAAACCACCAATCAGGTGGAGGGCAAGGGGCATACTGTCGAGCAGGTCAAGGCCGACGTGGACCACAGCCTCAAGGCAACGCCTAACAACCTGATCACTTTTGGCGCCATCAACGACCCGACGGCCAACTTGGTGGAGTACGATGTGTTCCGCATGAATTATCAGTATCGCAACCCCACCAAGGTGGGCAAGGCCGAGAACTATAACAACAGTGGCGAGTATCATGTGTATGCGCTCAATGAGCAAAGCCAACTCAACGAACAGGTGAGCAACTCCTGGATTGGCGTTGAGGGAGGCGACATCACGGTGCCCGACGTCAACTCGTCGTCGACCAACCAGCAGAGCCTCTACGTGCCAGTGATCAGCGCCCTGTTTGCCGGTGACCTGACCAAGGAAAACACCTATGGCTGCGATGTGAAGTCGATGTCCTATCCGCAGGTCGAAATGACCGTGAGCGATACGGTGAGAACCGATCCCGAACAAGCCTTCCAAGCCGTGGTCAACGGCACAATGGGCCCCACGCTGGCCTATGGCGCCACGATCACCCTCACCCCCAAGTTGCCCACAGAGTTGCCCAATGCCTACTACTATCGTGTGTGGCGTGTGGTCAGTGGCGAGACGCTGCTCGATCCCGAGACGCTGCTCAACACGCAAGAAGGCGTGCAAGGCCCCATGGCCAGCGACGGCACCTATGAATGGTTCAGCGACTACGATGCCATCACCATCACTTTCCCGGGCAACGAGCCAGTGGTGATCAGGGACATTTTCCTGGACAAGAAACTGACCGACAACAAGAACAAGTATGTCACCTACATCGGCCGACTCTATGCCACCAACCAAGAGGGCGAGAGCGAGTTTGTGGATGTCGTGCGCAACCACGCACCACGCTTGATCGGTGAATCGGCCACCGATGGACAAGACTACTTTGTGGCCGAGGCAACGAGGAGAAGCAATTTTGGCT
>CACZNP010000260.1 GCA_902782545.1 uncultured Bacteroidales bacterium | reverse complement strand
GACCGATTCGTTCTGGCTCAGGATTTCGCTCACCGGCAGCGAAGCGCTCACCACGGTGAGCCGATGCAATGGCACGATACTACGCGCCAAGGCGTGCACAGTGCTGCCCGACGCGATGATGATGGAGTCGTCGGAGTTGATGAGTTTCGCCGCCACGCGCCCGATGGCACGTTTTTCCTCAGTGGCGAGTTTTTCTTTCTCGCTCACAGCCCGGTTGTTGATATAGGGATTGATAAGGATGGCTTTTCCGTGGCTCCGATAGAGTTTGTCCTGTTTCTCAAGTTCGGTGAGGTCTTTGCGAATGGTCACTGACGACACGTTGAGTTGGGCCACCAAATCGGAGACCAAAATCGACCCATGCTTCATGAGCCTCTCCATGATGTGTTTTTGACGCGCTTCTTTAGTCATGGTTTTAGTTCGTATTTAATCATTTAAAAAAATGTGCACAAAAGTAAGCAAAAGTTTCGAAGTATAAAATTTTGAGGCCAAAAAAGTTTTGTTTTAATCGGCCATTGCAAAAACCCCATCAACAGGATGCCTCAATTCACGTGTCAAACACCACTGTTGTCGCAGAATAGGAAAGCGGAACCAACAATACCGCTGGGGTGAGAAAGAGTGGTCCAACAATAAAAAATGCAAGAAACGAAACCCATTTACTTGCGAAACGTAATTCATACGAAATCGATTCGTAATGGTTGTTTTTGCGCAACGGTAGATTGGTTTCCGAGGGTTCAAAGTTTAAAAATCAAAAATTTAATGGAATTTTCTTGGGTCTTGTTGAAAAAAATCAAGAAAAAATTTGCGTAGAACAAATATAGTATATACTTTTGCATCGAAACTAATTATATGAGTTGTTTCTTCATGTTGAAACGAAAGAGCCGCAATGCTCAATCGAACCAGATGAAAGCCAAACGCCTTAAATAACGCCTTAAATAATAAAGGTAATGGACAAAATATACAGCACTCACTACGATGTGATTGTGATTGGTGGAGGTGCCACAGGAGCCGGAACTGCACGCGATTGCGCGCTGCGAGGGCTCAATGTGCTGTTGGTGGAGCGTAATGACTTCACCAATGGAGCAACAGGCCGCAACCACGGCTTGCTGCACAGTGGAGCCCGATATGCGGTCACCGATGGCGAGAGCGCATCAGAGTGCATCAAGGAGAACATGATCTTGCGGCGCATTGCACGCCATTGCGTCGAAGAAACCGATGGCCTGTTCATCACCCTTCCCGAAGATGACTTAGGCTACCAGAAAACATTCGTGGATGCGTGCCAAAAGGCAGGCATCCGTGCCGATATCATCACCCCCGATGAAGCACGGCGCATTGAGCCGTCGGTCAACCCCACCCTCATTGGGGCCGTCAGGGTTCCTGATGCTTCGATCGATCCATTCAGGCTCACCATGGCCAACGTCCGCGATGCCCAACTTCATGGCGCCAACTGTCTCACATATCATGAGGTGGAAGGGCTTATCATTGCCCAAAACCGCGTGGAGGGAGTGAAACTGCTCAACAAGTTAAACGGAGAACGTGTGGAGGTGAGGGCCAACGTCACCATCAATGCCGCCGGCATTTGGGGGCAGCGCATCGCCGCCATGGCGGGAGCCACCGTCAACATGTTCCCCGCCAAAGGGGCTTTGCTCATCTTTGGACACAGGGTGAACAACATGGTCATCAACCGATGCCGCAAGCCTGCAAATGCCGACATTCTGGTGCCTGACGACACCGTGTGCGTGATTGGAACCACCAGCGACCGCGTCCCGGTGGAAACCGTCGACGACATGCGAGTGACCGATGAGGAAGTGAAAGTGCTGCTCTCCGAAGGCGAAAAACTGGTTCCCGCTCTTGCATCAACACGCATCCTGAGGGCCTATGCCGGAGTGAGGCCACTGGTGGCCGCCGACAACGACCCCAGCGGGCGAAACATCAGTCGAGGCATCGTGTGCCTGGACCACGACACACGCGATGGCGTGGCAGGATTCATTACCATCACTGGCGGAAAAATGATGACCTACAGACTCATGGCCGAGGAAGCGACCAACATGGTCTGCCGCAAACTTGGTGTGGACGCGGCTTGCACAACCGCCGACACTCCGCTGCCAGGATCGGAGCCGCAAGTTGAAAAGAGTATAGAGAAGGATCTCAGTTTCGCACAGCGAGCCGCGCAAGGACGGCACGGATTGCTGGCTACCGAAATCAAAGCCAACACACCGGCCGAGAAAGCCTTGGTGTGTGAGTGCGAGGGCGTCAGCGTGGCCGAAGTGCGCTATGCCATCGAGAAATTGCATGTGAACAACCTGGTGAACCTGCGCCGACGCACACGCGTGGGAATGGGCACCTGCCAGGGTAAGTTGTGTGCCTGTCGGGCAGCAACCCTAATGGGACGATATAGCGGCGATGTGGAGAAAGCCAAACTGCAATTGGCAGGATTTCTCGATGAGCGATGGAAAGGCGTCAAGCCCATTGCCTGGGGAAGCACCCTGCGCGAGGCACAACTCACCGCCACCGTTTACCAAGGTCTTTGCGGCATAGATTTGGCCGTCACAGGAAAGGAGGGAGAGCAATGAAATACAACACAGTGATTGTGGGAGGCGGCCTGAGTGGTCTCGTGTGTGGCATTGCACTGGCCAAGAACGGACAGCGCGTGGCCATTGTGTCGAGCGGACAAAGCACGCTGCACTTCAACGGCGGCTCGATGGAATTGCTGGGCATGGCCGATGGAAAAACCGTCGACGACCCCATCAACGCCATAGCATCGCTGCCTGAGACCCATCCTTATTATAAAATAGGTGCAGACAACATCACCGCACTGGCCAACGAGGCTCAGCGGCTACTGGCCGATGCTGGGCTGAAGATGAACGGCAGTGCCAAGCGCAACCACTTCCGAATCAGTCCCATGGGTGTTCTCATTCCGGCATGGCTCACGCTGGAAGGATATGCCACTGTTCCCAGCCGCGACAACTTGCCCTGGAAACGAGTGATACTCGCCAACGTGGAGGGCTACCTTGATTTCCCTGTCGACTTTGTGGCATCGGGACTGCGCAAGGAAGGCTTGGAGGTGGAAGTGGTCGACATCACCACCGCCGAACTTGAAGAACGCCGGCACACCCCCAGCGAAATGCGCGCCACCCAGTTGGCAAAACTGCTGTCGACCCGTGCCGGTTTTGAGCATCTGGCAGCAGCCATCAACACCGCCACTGCCAATGCACAAGCAGATGCCGTGTTGATGCCCGCTGTGTTGGGGCTTACCGATGACCCCATGACCCACTTGTGTGAGTTGGTAAACCTGCCGCTGCATCTTGTTGCCACCTTGCCGCCCAGTGTGGCCGGCACACGCATGCAGACACAACTGCGACACTACTTCCAGATGCTGGGCGGCACCTACTTGCTGGGCGACACCGTGGTCAGCGCCACCATAGTCCAAGACAAGGTGGAAGCCGTCGTGACCGAGAAACTGAAAGACCTGCCACTGCGTGCCGACAACTTCGTGCTTGCCGCCGGTTCGTTTATGAGCAAAGGTTTGGCATCGAACTACAAACGGGTGTACGAACCCATCATGGACCTGGATGTGGATGCCGACAAGTCGCACACTGAGTGGACACAATACGATGT
>CACZNP010000259.1 GCA_902782545.1 uncultured Bacteroidales bacterium | reverse complement strand
TTTCAGGGTTCCCAGCCTGGAGTGCGAGGTGAGCCATTACTACGGTGGACTGATGGCGCAATATGACCATCCGCGCCTGCTCTACCTGATGTCGCACGACCGCGGATTCGGGGTTTACTCACAAGCCCTTCCAGCCTGCAAATACTGGAGCCTGCAAGTGGGTTACACCCCCGAAATGGCCGCTGACCAAATCAATGCTGTGAAAGAACGCAAAGCCGACGTGATTTTTGTCAACTCAAGCGACAACGCGATGATTGAACTCGTGGAGAAAATGGGCTACCACCGATACGATTTCACCGACGTGGGTGTCGGTGAGAAAGAGTGGCAACGCAATCTGCTATACAGCCGCAAACCCCTGACGCGAACTGACCAGTGGCCAAAAGTCACCCCCAAAGATGTGCTGCTCAAACGCATCGCATCGTCCTACCAAACCTTCGCCCCCAATGACTCCCTGCCATGATGGAATACCGCCTGCACTCACCCTACCAACCCACCGGCGACCAGCCACAGGCCATTGACCAACTGGTGCAAGGTGTGGCCGATGGCATGCCGGCACAAACATTGCTGGGTGTCACCGGCTCGGGAAAGACTTTCACCATGGCCAACGTCATAGCCCGCACAGGACGCCCCACCCTGGTCTTGTCGCACAACAAGACGCTGGCAGCGCAACTCTATGCCGAATTCAAAAGTTTCTTCCCCGAGAATTCGGTTCATTACTTTGTCAGTTACTACGATTACTATCAGCCCGAAGCCTACATCCCTTCGACCGACAAATATATCGAGAAAGACCTTGCCATCAACGAGGAGATTGACCGCCTGCGCCTGGCCACCGTCACGGCATTGCTCAGCGGCAGGCGAGATATCGTGGTGGTGTCGAGCGTGTCGTGCCTCTACGGCATGGGAAACCCCGAGGACATCGAGGCCAACGCCATCACGCTGCACGTGGGCGACAACCTCGGACGGGACATCTTCCTGCGACGGCTTGTCGACGCACTCTATTCCCGCAACGAGGTGGAACTGAAAATGGGCAACTTCCGCGTCAAGGGCGACACCGTGGATGTGTTTCTCAGCGACGAGGATGTGATGTTGCGGGTCATCTTTTGGGGAAATGAAATCGAGAGTCTGCAACTTTTGGACCCACTCACGCAGTTGCCCACACAGAACGTGGAAGGATTCCGCATCTTCCCCGCCAACATTTTTGTCACGACCAAAGAACGCATGGCAGGTGCATTGGGACGAATCGATGTGGACCTGGGCACCCAGGTAGAGGCCTTCAGGAGAGAGGACCGGCTCGTCGAGGCCAAGCGGCTCTATGAGCGCGTGACCTACGACTTGGAGATGATCCGCGAGGTGGGCTATTGCTCGGGCATTGAGAACTATTCCCGGTATTTTGACGGACGCAAGCCGGGCATGAGGCCATTTTGCCTGCTTGACTATTTTCCCAAAGACTTTCTCACCATCATCGACGAGAGCCATGTGACCGTGCCGCAAATCCGGGCCATGTACGGCGGAGACCAATCGCGAAAGACCAATCTGGTACACTATGGGTTCAGGCTGGAAGCCGCTTTGGACAACCGTCCGCTGCGATTCGAGGAATTTGAGGCCATCACCGGGCAAACCATCTATGTGAGCGCCACACCAGCCGACTATGAACTGATGCGAAGTGAAGGGATTGTGGTGGAACAACTCATCCGCCCCACCGGATTGCTCGACCCGCGCATCGTGGTCCGGCCATCACGGGGACAGGTCGATGACCTGGTCGAGGAAATCCAAGTGCGCGTGGAACATGGCGAGCGCACCCTGGTCACCACCCTCACCAAACGGATGGCTGAGGAACTCACCGACTATCTGGCCAAACTGGACTTGAGGTGCGCCTACATGCACAGCGATGTGGAAACCATGGACCGCATACAAATCATTGATGACCTGCGCGCCGGTGCCATCGATGTGCTGGTGGGTGTGAACCTGTTGCGCGAGGGTCTGGATTTGCCCGAAGTGTCGCTGGTGGCCATCCTCGATGCCGACAAAGAAGGTTTCCTGCGCTCGCGACGCTCGCTCACACAAACGGCAGGCCGCGCGGCCCGCAACCTCAACGGCCTTGTCATCATGTATGCCGACACCATCACCGAGTCCATGCAGCAAACCATCGATGAAACCGAACGCCGGCGCACCCTGCAACTCAAATACAATGAGGAACACGGCATCACACCGCAGGCCATCATCAAGGCACGCAATGCCATCATCGGGGTGGATACCGACATGCAACGCTCACCCGAGGCACAGCGGCATGCTCAACGCTATGAGAACAATGTGGTTCCCGAGGTGGCCTATTCATCCTTCGAGGCCGAGTTCCATCGCACCCAAGCAGGAGTGGCTGCCGACCCAGTGCTCGCCTACATGTCGCGACCCGAACTGGAACGTGCCATCGAGCGCCTCAAGGTCGACATGGCAGCGGCGGCCAAGCGCATGGAATTCCTGCAAGCCGCGCAATTCCGCGATGAGATTGTGCGCCTTGAGGCACGTCTGAACAATCAAGAATAAAAAAGTTCTTTTTCTGGCTAAGGGCTGCCAGACTGGGCCCGATTCAAAGGGATATATGACTACACCCCAATCAGTGGCCGAGGGCTACCGACGGGGAGTCATGCCACAGAGTGCGGTTATTTGGCCTTGCCCAACTTGTTGTAGATGCGGTAGCAACTGTCGCGTTGCAACGTCATCTGGTATTCGCCATAGATGTCGCCCAGCAGTTTGATCGACTTGGAATAGAGTTCGTCATCACGCCCAAAGCGCGTTTCATTGAAATCGGTGATTTTGCGGGCGGTGGCAATGGTTTTTTCCTTGTTGTCCATTTGTCGGTAAACCTTGAGCAATTCCACAAGGATGTAGCCGTACTCCTCCTTGACGTAGTCCATGTCGTCGGTGCCGTTGTCCATATACATGCGCAAGGCCAGCAAGACTTCCTCGGTTTCGTAAAGGTGAAGCGTTTTTTGCTTGTGTTCCTCCGACGGCTGTCCGTTTGTGTCGAGCAAGGTTTGGTACAGAGTCATGAGCACGGCGTCGTACATCAGAATCCTTTCGGTGGTGCAAGCCGGATGTTCAAACACATTCACTCGTTCTTGCTCCAGCACCTCCATCAGGTTGTTGTAATCGCCGCTCAAGGTCATGTCGATGCATAGGCACATAACCGAATCCACATGCGCGGTTATGCCAGTGAGGTACTCTTTCATTTCTTGTTCGCTCAGCGGCTTTCCTGTAGCCGAAGTGAAGGTAGCCGAAATTTTTGCCAGCGAGTCAAGGTCCTTGCGCGGCCCGTTAAGGAAGGAGCGGAAAACATTGATAAATTCAGTGGTGTCTTGTGGATGAAGACCTTCGGGCAAGGTCACGGCTGCTCGGGTAGTGTGATTTTTTGGGGGCTTCTGGTTACATGCAAAGCAAAGCAGACAGGCCAGCAGCACAATGAGGTGAAAATGTTTCATGAGGAGATGGATGCTATAAGATGATTAGTAAAATGGTCAAAATCACATAGACGAGCAAAACCGTTGGTTCACTTCCAGGTGAAGGGGTGTGGGGAGGCACCAAGTTCAAAGTGATACTTGACTATGCCCAAATCAATGGCGGCATAAGGGCCAAAGCCATGGGTGGCCTCTACGACATCGCCCTCATGCAACGTGAAACGGAACTTTTGCTGATTGATGGCTGTGGGAGCCAGCAAGGCGGCCTCCACTCCCTGCCTGAACCACTGGGGCATCTCGCCCTGGCAGCGCGACACCCTGTCGATGGTCTTGATTTTGTGCCCGTGCCCATTATCCACTCCGTAACCAATCGAGATGACGCAACGCAACCGTTCGTCAGGACCAATGGTTATGGTGCCGGGCACCTTTTTGTAAGTGAGAGCCACCCAACAGGTGTTCAGTCCCATGCGTTGCGCCTCGAGAACAATGCGCTCGCCGTAGTAACCGATACGCTCGTCCAAGTCTTCGGCTTTGGCACCCACCAAGGCCACGTAGTTGCGCACACCGGAGAATGCGCCGTAGTGCACAAGCCAACTGCCAAATGCACGGGGCTCTTCAGTGACGAGTTGTATGCGCAGCCCTCCTTGGGCATTGCATTCGCCTATCAAGGATTGCAACTGCTCCACAAGGTGGGAGTCGATGGGTTGGGTCGTATAACGGCGCACACTGTGGCGCTGGACGATGGCATCAAGTAGGGTCATGGTTGCTTTGAGTTTGAAATCATATAAAAAACGAAGATTTGCGCTGAATATTTCGCCATGATGGTGTCTAAACCGAAAAATATGGTTATTTTTGTGCAAACAAGTAAAAACTCAACAACCTATGAAAATGAGAAAAACCGTGCTGGCTATCGCCATGGCAACGATGGCGCTGACAATAATGGCTGCCAATCCCACCTGGCAACCCCAGGTGGACCAATGCATCGCACAAGGCGAGTTTGCACAAGCCGACAAAATCATGAAGTCCCTGCCCAAGAAGCAACGCAAGGCAGAGGCCGTGCGCATCGATTCATTGAGGACCATCATGCAACGCATACGCAAAGATTTCAACATAACCCCGGCGCAAGGAGCCGCACTCATCAGGGAACGGGTGCCCAGTGCCACCGATGACCAAATCGAAACCTGGAAGCGAAACAAGAAAATTGAGTACATGGTCATCGACGGACAGGAATGGTGGTTCCGCAAGAGTATACGCAACCTGTGGCTGCTGGCCGACGAGTTCCAGGAACGCACCGGTCAAGACGACGAAGCGAGTTACAAGGAACGGTTGCGATATCTGCGCGAAGCCATGAAATCGCCGGCCGATGTGAACGGCGTGCGCGATTGGCACAAGGTGGAGGCCAAATTCATCCTCGATGTCGATGCCGATGCCATCCCTGCCGGCGAGACTCTGCGGGTGTGGATGCCGTTCCCCTACAAGAACCTGCGGCAACGCAACATCCAACTCACTGGCGGAAACCGCCCGGTGGTGATGAGTGAGGGCAGCAAGCACCACACCGTCTATATGGAGGCCATCGCCGAGAAAGGCAAGCCCACACACTTTGAATACTCGTTCTGCTACGAGGTGGGCGAGCGTCACATCGCACAAGACGACTTGCTGGCACTGGTCGAGCCATACGACACAACTCGCGAAGAGTACAAACGCTACACCGCCAGCGAGCCACGACATGTGCTCATCACCGATGAGATGCGGGCACTGGCTCAACAAATCGTGGGCAATGAAACCAATCCCGTGCTCCAGGCATCGATGGTCTACAATTGGATTTCAAGAGCATTCCCGTGGGCAGGTGCACGCGAATACAGCACACTGGCCAATATCCCGCAGTACGTGCTGGACAACGGACATGGCGACTGTGGACAGGTGGGACTGCTCTACATCACGCTAGTGCGCTCGCTGGGCATCCCCGCACGCTGGGAGAGCGGATGGGTCATCAATCCCGGTGACGAGGGATGGCACGACTGGGCCGAGACTTACTACGAAGGTGTAGGCTGGGTGCCTACCGACCCATCGTTCGGCCGTGGCACGATGGA
>CACZNP010000258.1 GCA_902782545.1 uncultured Bacteroidales bacterium | reverse complement strand
GTTCGAGGTCATTCGTCCTCTGTTGAGCCGTGCACAAGTCTACGTGCTGAACCCCCTTGACCGCGACGACCTGCTTCAGTTGCTGGACCGTGCCCTCAAGACCGACCGGATATTTGACGGTTGTGAGGTGCGCGTGGAGCAGACCGAGGCACTGTTGCGGTTCAGTGGCGGCGATGCCCGCAAGTTGCTTAACATCCTGGACCTCATCATGCAGGCTGTGTCGCCCGGTGAGCCCTTTGTCATCAATGACGAGATAGTGACCAACCGCTTGCAGCAGAATCCTATGGCCTTCGACAAAAACGGGGAAATGCATTACGACATCATCTCAGCCTTCATCAAGAGCATACGTGGCAGCGACCCCGATGCAGCGGTTTATTGGTTGGCGCGGCTCATTGCCGGAGGAGAAGACCCCAAGTTCATTGCCCGCCGACTGTGCATTCTCGCAGCCGAAGATATCGGTTTGGCTAATCCCAATGCTCTCCTGCTGGCCAACGCCACTTTCGACATCATCAACAAGATTGGGTGGCCCGAGGGACGCATTCCCTTGAGTGAGTGCGCCATCTACTTGGCAACATCCCCCAAGAGCAACAGCGCTTATATGGCCATTGGTGCAGCGCTCTCGCTGGTGGAGCAGACGGGCAATGCTCCTGTCCCACTGCATTTGCGCAATGCTCCCACCAAGTTGATGAAGGAGTTGGGGTATGGCGAGGACTATAAATATGCCCACGATTTTCCAGGACACTTTGTGCGGCAGGAATACATGCCACAGGAGTTGCACCATCCACAATTGTGGCACCCGCAAGACAATCCTGCCGAGGCAAAGATGGCGGCACGCCATCAAGCCCTCTGGGGCGACAGTCACCAGGATTAGCCGCCGTGGATGATTTCACGGGCACTGATGTGTCTCAGTCAAGCGGCAAAACTTGCTTGAAATTTTTCCAGTTTTTAGCCGACTTATAGGTTGCCACCGCATTGCCGGGAACGTAAAGCGGCACCTTGTCATCACTCACCTTGTCGAGGGTGGGAGGTGTCATTGCGTGGCAGTTGATGCGTGCAAGCGATTTGCACTTCTCCACGATTTTTTTGCCAATGTGGTTGACACTGGGAGGAATGGTGAGCACGGAAATCGCCGTCTCCCTGAAAGCGTTGTCCTCGATGGAGACGATGCCATTTTCGAGTTCGATAAAGGCGAGCGACTTGCAACTTCTGAACGCTTCCTTGCCCACGATGCTCACTTGGGCGGGAATGGTGACAGCCTTGACAATCTCACAACTCCTGAACGCCTCTTTGCCAATGTTCATCAGTGTTTGCGGCAGGATGATTGCCGAGATGTTGTTGCAATTCTTGAAAGCCCTCTCACCGATGGTGTTGAGCATGGACCCGAAATTCACCTGTCGCAGTGCTTTGCAGCCCTCAAATGCAGATTCGGGCACATGGGCAAGGCCTTGCGGAAGAATCACGGCAGTGAGCCGGTTGCAGTCGTTGAATGCGCCCACGCCCATGTGGGTGATGTTATCGCTCAGGTTGATACTTTGGAACTGGCATCCAGCAAAGGCATAATTACCAATCGAGTTGAGCGACTCCGGCAGGTCGATGGCACTGAGTCGGTTGCACCCCGTGAAGGCCTTGGTGGCAATGGCTGTCACACCGTCGGGCACCTGCACGGCCCCCGTGAGATTTGCCGGGCACTGCAGCACGGTGGTCATCTGGTAGTCGCACAACAAGCCGTCGGCCACTGTGTAGTTGCGGTTGCCACGATCCACCGTAATGACTTGCAGTTGTGGCATCTCGCCCAGGAAGTCGCTGTCGATGATAGCCCGTGAGGGGATGTTGAGTTCGCGCAGTTTGCTCTTGGCAAACGCTTCCTTGCCAATCACTTCAAGCGACTGGGGCAGGGTGATGCGGGTGATGCCGGTATTGCGGAAGGCCTGTTCACCTATCTCAACAAGTCCGTCGTACAAATTGATGTTTCGCAGTTCGTAGCAACCGTCAAATGCTTTTTTGCCAATTCTCTCGAGGTTGCGCGGCAGGTCAATCCGTGCCAAGTTGTTGCAACTCTCAAAGGCACTTTCATCAATGGTGTGTACGCTGGGTGGCATGATTACATCCTCCAAATTGTCGCAGTCGCAGAATGCCCGTCTCCCAATGACTGTGGTGCGGTCGGGGAGCACTACCGAGCGCAGATGGGTGCAGTAACTGAATGCGCTTGATACAATCTCATAGGTGCGTGATGAGCCGAAAAGCGAGCGCGACTCCATCCTTGCGTATTCCAAATCCAAATCCAGGAAGTTGTCCACCTTGTTGCCCACGTCATCAAGAACCTTGCTGCGTTGGCACAATTTCTTGATGAAGTTGATGTCATCGTTGTTGATAGTGCCGTCAATACGCAACAACCGAACCATGTCGTAGCCCTTTTGGCCCAGTTCTTTCTCCAGGGTTCCGGCACGGCTCATTCTCACCTCATACACATCGCTGTAATTGCCTCGACGGTGATAGCGGTTGTTGCCTTGTGAACGTGCAACATATTGGGCTGCAGCGCCTACGGCAGTGACAGCGAGCAGGAAAAAAAGCAAGGTGCGGCAAGGGAAGGTGTGGTGTCTCATAGTGTATTTGATTGAATGATTGATGTTAACTAATTGCAAAGTTACAACATTTTTTTGCAAAAAACCTTCCGATAAAGCCATTTTATTTTTACCTTTGCCATAATTTTTGTAGAATCACAAAACTATATCTAAATATTTCATTGAATCATGTTGAGAAACAAATCATGTTTTTTGCTGGCGCTCTTGATCATGATGATGCCCACAATTGCGGTGGCCACTTCTTACAATGGCGATCACAGTTTCGACGGAACACACCGTAACGAGGTGTCGGGATATGTGGTGGGTGGCAGCAATGTGATCACTGGCACGTTTGTAGGATTTGAGGCTTCTTATGTAAGACACCTGTCTTCTCATTGGCGTGTGGGTGGCGATGCCCAAATGCAGTTCTGCAAACAACTTTACTCCATAGATGCCACGGCGGGTTACTGTCTGCCTGTGAAGTATGGCCACTTGTACTTAGATGGCAAGGTGATGTACAACCGTTACAACCGTTGGAATTTCAACGAAACCATCATCAACCTGTCGGCGACGTGGGAGTCGGCCTATGTGGATTTCCGTCTTGGTGAGTCGCTCATTCACTACCAGAGTGTGGGCGATGGTTACACCGAGCCGCTCACGTTAACCTTTGGAATTGGTGCCAACATCCGGCACCGAACCAATCCTTGGAACATCGGATTGTTCTTCCGCAACTATGACGACTTTTACTACGAGAACTGGAACATCAACTGGGGCATACGTTGGTATGCGCCATTGCCTCATGACATGCGTCTGTTTGGAGAATTCAATATCCGTCCGGCGGGCAGTATGAGCCAATTGGCCACAAAATATGAGGGATCGGTGAAATTAGGTATTAAATACAAATGGTGATTATGAAACTGTCAAGAAATACGATTATTCTGGCCGCGCTGGTGGCCATTGGACTCTCGTCGTGCGACAAGGTGAGTCCCATTGGGGTGCTGGTATCGGGAACGGCCGTTGAGGACCGTGTGAAGATGTCCAACCTTTACTATCAAAAATATCTGGAAGAAGACAAAGCCGCCCTTGTCGAAGATGAGTACACTTTTCTCATAGGAGCCGACAGCCATGTCACAACCGATCCAGGCCGTATGGACGAGATGTTCGCGCTTGGATTGGAAGCGGACGACCTTCTGTATGCACATCTGGGCGACATAGCCGACACCAAGCCGCAATACTACATCACGCTCGACTCGCTCATCAGCGAAGCGCGTGGCCGTTACATTGAGAAACACTACGACGTCAAAGAGAATGGTAACTATTATCCTATTGGTTCAGATCCAAATGACCCCGACAACGAGATCACTCCCGATGATCTGATTTTCCCGTTTTTCCCGGTTGTGGGCAACCACGACATCACCCACAACGGTTGGGCCATGTGGAGCAACATTTTCCACTCTTCGTTCTATGAGTTCAACGTCTTGGTGAAAATCAATGGGAAGTATGAAGTGGATCACTTCATTTTCCTTGACACAGCCAGCGGCACCCTGGGTAAGACGCAAGTTGACTTGATAGAGGAAGGTGTTCTCGATGGAGACGAAGACGAAGAGGGATACCATTACCGACACACATTTGTGTTCGGCCACACCAACATCTTCAGGCCGTCGTCGATGCAATTCGCATCAACTTTTGCTCGCGAAGAGCAGTTCTTCCTGCTCAACCAGTTCAAGAAGTGGAACGCATCCATTGTCTTCTGCGGTCATGTGCATGCCTGGGATGAGCGCGAATTTGAAGGGGTGACTTATCTCACGCTCGACTCCATGAGTGAAGACAACAATCCCAATCCCGGTGATTATCTTGTTCGTGTCCACGTCAAGAAGGACGGTACCCTGTCGTGGGAAAAAGTACACATGAATTATACACGTAAGAAGAAATGAAAAAAATCCATCAACAACCATTGTATCAAAGTGCCTGCCGGGCACTTTGTGTGCTTGTGGCTATCGTTGTGGCAATGACCGTTCAAGTGCAGGCGCAACGTCTGCAGGTTGTCGACAGCGAAGGAGAGCCCGTGGCATTTGTTTGTGCCACCACACAGGCCGGTGTGCTCATTGGAACCACCGATATCAATGGTTGGCTGTCCGACACCAAGGGTAACCGTACCGTGTATCTGTCGCACACCGCATTTGAGCCTTTGGCGGTGGATATGTCAACGGTGGTGAATGACCGTGTGGTGCTCAAGGATGTGACCTATGATTTGCCCGATGTCGAAGTCAAGCCCAAGGAATTGGCCTATGTGCAGACCTATTACCGCCTCATCTATTTTGACGACGAAGGTCCCCTGTACTTCCGCGGTGGCGTGATAGACAACACTTACGAGTTTGCCACCAAAAAAACTTCGTCCAAAACCCGCAGTCTGTCGAAAGGCGAAAACGGTTTGTTGCGTTTCCTTATCAGTACCATTGCCGGACGATATATCGACAAACTGGGTCAAGTGTCGGAGAACTCCCGACACAAACAACTGCTTGCCATGGAGAAAGAAGGAAAAATCACCATCACTGGCGACAGCGCGACCCGTCAAATTGTGGCCGACAGCATAAGCACGCTGGGCTACATCGACACTGATGCCAATGCAGGTGTGCGTACCACGTCGTTCAACATATGGGCCTACTACGACCATGAGAAGAAGGCAAAAGAAGAGGCCAAAGAGGCCCGGGACCTCGCCAAGGGCAAAAAGATAAAAAAGAAGGATAACAAACAAGCCGAGGATAAGGAAAGGGAGGAAACCTTCTACGAGGTCTATCGCATTGACGAGGACGGTCGCTCGCGAGTCGACGACTTTGTGATGCGCCAGTTTCAAGTGGGCAGCAAAAAAAGGAGTGGCGACGGCCGGTTCATGATATTCATGCAGGCCTATGCCACCGACCGCAACTATGTCGATAAAAAGGAATACAAACAGTTGCGCAAGGAAAACAAAGTGGATATGAGCATTGAGGAACTGCGCCGCTTTGAGCAGAGCCACAAGATTCCACCACTGCCCGAGAATATTCAGGCTCAAATCGACAAATTGTTTGAGAAAGAACTTTCGAAGAAAAAATAATAATCAACACATAACTTGAACGTGATGAAAAGTTTTATGCCCATAGGTCTCTTGACCTTGTTTGCCATGTGTGGCACATTGACCCTGCAAGCCCAGGACAGTGAATTGGAAAGCACGATGCAGGTTGTCGTGGACTCGGTGGAACGTGACAACGTGGCTCCTGCGCCCCAACTGACCCTGTTGCCCAAAACCGAAGAGCCCCAGTCCTATAAACCTCACCACGGCATGGACTTGCGCATGTTCAAGAGTGTGACCAATCCTGGCACTCGCCCCTACACTTTTCTCGAAGACCAAACGTGGGTGGGAATTCCTTTGTTTGTGTCCGGCATAATTGCCAAGAGCGAGAAAAATGCCTTTC
>CACZNP010000257.1 GCA_902782545.1 uncultured Bacteroidales bacterium | reverse complement strand
GCGACAATGAGGGTGGTGGAGTTCCTGATACCGTTGAGACTTCCCGCTGCACGCTGGTGAAATTGCAGCCTGTGCATGTGCGTGACAGGGTCATCACTTCCAACATCATGGGCCGTCCCGGTCGCCCTTTCAGGATCAACAGCATGGACCGCACGCAACTGCTGCTTTCACGTTTGGGCATATTCAGCAATATCGACATGCATGTCACCACGCTGGACAGTATCACCCCCGAAGGCGACGGTTTGCTCGACCTGGATGTGTATTGCACCCTCGACAAGCCATGGGAGGTGAAACTGGAGGTGCAAGGAACCAGCAAGAGCAACAGTTTCATCGGTCCGGGACTTGAATTGGGCTTGGCCCACAAAAACGTGTTTGGCGGAGGTGAGCAACTGGCTATCAACCTCAATGCATCCTACGAGTGGCAAACGGGCAAGGGCGGAGGATACAAAAACAACGACTTCAACTCCTATGAGTTTGGTACGGAAGTCTCTTTGGCTGTCCCTCGCTTACTTGCTCCCCGGTTTGTGGACCGGTCACGGCGTTATGTGAACTGGACACGTTTCAGTCTGAATGCCGATATCATGAACCGTCCAAACTATTTCAAGATGCTGCAACTGGGTGGCGGCATGACCTGGGAGTGGCACGCCAACAAGCATTCGCTCAACGAACTGACGCCTTTCCGCTTGACTTATAACAAGATACTGAGCAGCACAAATGCCTTTGACTCGGCAATGTTGGCCAATCCGGCCATCGCCTTGAGTTTCAAGGATGTGTTCATCCCCGAGATGCGCTACAGTTACACCTACGACAACGACTTTGGCCGCAACCATATCACTTGGCGTTCCACCGTGATTGAAGGCGGAAACATTTTTGCCGGGATATGGGCATTGTGTGGCAGCAAGGGAGACAAGAAGATGCTTGGAACCCCCTTCTCTCAGTTTGTCAAGGCCGAGACCCAATTGGTGTGGACGCGCAGTCTTACCCAGGAGAACAAGATAGTGGGCCGCGTCTATGTGGGTGCCGCCCATGCCTATGGCAATTCCAGCGAGGTGCCTTACCGCGAACAGTTTTACATAGGCGGGGCCAACTCCGTGCGCGCTTTTGGTGTGCGCAATATCGGTCCCGGCAGTTATCATCCCAACGTCAAATCGGTATATGATTTCTATGACCAGACAGGCACGTTGAAGTTTGAGACAAACTGGGAGTATCGCTTCCCCATCATTGGTTATTTCAAAGGTGCGGTGTTTGTCGATGCAGGCAACGTGTGGCTGCTTGAAAAGGATGAGTACCGACCGGGAGGAACAATGAAAAATTTCTTCGATGAATTGGCTGTGGGCACTGGTTTTGGTCTGCGCTTCGATATGGACATGCTTGTCGTCCGTGCCGATTTGGGAATAGGCATCCACGCCCCTTATGACACAGGCAAGAGCGGCTATTTCAATATTCCTCGTTTCAAAGATGGCCTTGCCTTCCACTTGGCCATCGGTTATCCATTCTGAATGAACCATGGAGATTTCGGATAGAGAAAAAGGCATTTACAAGGTCACATTGGTGGGCAGTGCGGTCAATCTGATTCTGCTGGTCTTCAAGTTTGTCGCTGCGGTATTGGGCCGCAGTTAGGCCATGATGGCCGATGCCGTCCACTCCCTGTCCGATTTTCTGACCGATATCGTGGTATTGTTTTTCGTGCGCTTGTCGAGCCGTCCCGAGGACGAGGATCACGATTACGGTCACGGAAAATATGAGACATTGGCAAGTGCCATCATCGGTTTGGCGCTGTTGCTGGTGGGCTTGGGAATTCTGTTCAACGGCATTACCAGCGTGGTGAGTCATGTCCGTGGCGAGTTGCTTGAACGTCCCGGAATGATGGCGCTTGTGGCAGCAGTGGTCTCCATCGCCTTCAAGGAGGGTGTTTATCAATACACGGTTCGACGTGGAAAGTCGTTGCAGTCGTCCACTGTTGTTGCCAATGCTTGGCACCACCGCAGCGACGCGTTGTCGTCGGTGGGCACTTTGTTGGGCATTGCCGGAGCAATGTTTTTGGGCGACCCATGGCGGGTTCTCGACCCATTGGCGGCAATTGTGGTGAGTGTATTTATTATTAAGGTGGCCATCAAATTGCTCAAGGGGAGTCTTGACGAATTATTAGAGAAATCCTTGCCCCCTGAGGTGGAGCGTCGCATAGAAGAAATCATTTTGTCGTGCCCGGGTGCCAGTTTCCCGCATCATTTGCGCACCCGCAGCATTGGCAACCACATTGCCATCGAGGTCCATGTGCGCACCGATGGCAATAAGTCATTGTTTAGGGCCCACAGCATTGCTCATGCCATAGAGCAGCGTCTGAAAGAAGAGTTTGGGCCCGAAACCCATGTGGGCATACACATGGAACCCGTGAACCCGTCACCAGAAGTGCCGGCAACAAATGAGACATTAAATCACGAAACATAATAATCAATATCAACTTTTTTAGAATTAGAGCAAAATGAAACAACTTCGTCAATTGATGACCGCATCTGTGCTGGTATTGCTGGCACTGGCTGCATGCAAACAGAGTGACAAACCTGTGATGAATTTGAATTTTGAGACGGATGATTGTGGGGTGGTGCGACGCATCAATCCCGACGAGAAAACGGTCTATCTTGTGTTCACTGCCCATTACAGTCAAAACGACAGCGGACGTTTTGAGAATTTTGATGGCATTGTGCCCGTGCTTGACACACTCAAAGAGAAAGGCGTGAAAGGTTCCTTCTTCCCTACAGGTGTGTGTTTCTTGCAAGAGAAGTATAAAGAACCGCTTCGACGCATCATTGACGAGGGCCACTATCTGTCGGCTCATTCCATGAATCACCTGATGCTGTGCGACGAAGCCGACCCCACCCGTACGCTTGTCGGTGCCGACAGCATCGCGGCCGATTTTGCCCAAATGGAAGAACAACTCAATGCGCTGGGCCTCACCAAGGAACAGTACTACTGGATGATTCCCCCCTATGAAAACTACAATGCCGAGACTGCCGAATCGATGCGTAAATTGGGATATCACCTGCTGAACCCGACCAGCGGTTTCCTCACTGGTATGGACTGGACATCACCTGGTGCATCCAATTATGTGTCGGGCAAAGAAATCATGGATAACATTTGGGAATTTGAGAAAAAGAACACCATGAATGGAGTCATCTTGCTCATCCATGCCATGAATTATCCCGACCGTACCGATGAAGACCGCGTCTACACCCACTTGGGCGAGATCATCGACACCTTGAGGGCAAAAGGCTACGACTTCAAGACACTGTTCGATGTCATTGCCGCCGAGAAGTCGGCACAGTGAGTGGTTTCTTGAGCAGTTATCCGTAGAATTGGGCCCGGAAGGCAAGTCATTGATGACTTTCTTTCCGGGCCCAAAGTGTTTCGTGGCGCATTCGTGTCAATCGAAGATGAATAGGCGGTAGGAGGCAGTGTGGGCGTTAGGCAGCAGCAGTCCCACTGCACCGACCGTTTGCCTGGTGCCCATGTCGATGACAAGAAGTTGTGGCAAATTGTTCTGAGCGCCGCTCCAGTGGGTGGATTCCTGTTGGTCGAAAGCCTTGTCGGCTGTGTGGTTGCCACCCACGATGTCCTCGCTGCTTACATAGCGTGTGGCCCAGTTCTCGCATGGCAATCGTTCGCTTTTCGCATTGTATGCCACTATCTCGGCGAGCGCTGAGCCGTGGACATCATCAGTGGTGAGTTCCACAGCCAAATAACGCCCTGTGACGGCTTGAGGCAGCGTCGCCTGCTGCCATCCTGAGTTGGCTGTGATTACTCCTTGCGAAGCCGGAGCCGGCAACGACGGCCGGGATGCCGGGTCGGTGCGGTGTTCATTGCCGGTCGCAAGAATCAGTCGGTTGAGTTCGGGGAAACGCTGTCCGAACAGGGTGGGTTGGTCGGTACCGTTCACATCGAGCACAATCACCTCGTTGCGTCCCTTTTGCAACCAGCAGCCAGGCAGGTACAGCGTTTGTTGCGGTCCGATGCTCCAAAAACGCCCCAGCGGATGGCCATTGACGTAGACCTGCCCTTTGCCGAAATGCTCGGTACAGAGAAACGTGTCGCCCACGCTGTCGAGGTCAAAGTATCCCCGATAATAACCCGCTGCACCTAATGTTGCTGTCGTTTTGTCGGTTTTTGACAATGCGTTGATGGCACATTCATAATCATCGGGGATGAGGCTGATGGCCCAAAGGGTGAGTGGAATGTCGGCATCATCGGCCGTAGTGATGGTGACTTGGTGGGTGATACCCTTGCGGTCGGCGATGGCCTGCCCGAAGTTGATGCGCCCCATGCCCTCAACCATGATGGTGAGTTGTGCACCCTGTTTGCAGGGTGGCAGGGTGACAGCGCTTTGACCCAGTCGGCGATCGATGGTACCCACCTGGACGCTATCGACGAAAACCCGTCCATAGTCGTGGCATTGGTTAACCGTGAGAGTGGACGGAGTCTCGATGGCCGGCAGGGTGGTGCGGTAAATGATTGTGCCCCAACCCATGTCCAAATCCTCCATGGTGCGCAACGGGCTTGAATTCACTGTTCGGGCGATGCCCGCCTCAAGCGGTGCATATTCCGTGAGATGGAACTCCGGGATGTCGATTACCGGCATGGGCGAGGCGGGGACATCGGGTAGTTTTTGTGCGGTGTGGCGCTGAAGGGTTTCGCGCAGCAACCAGAACTTGTGGGTGGGCTGTCCGTGTTCATTGATGGGCGCATCATAGTCGTAACTGGTCACATCGGGGGCATAGCCCGGACTGTTGGCACCTGCCCAGTGTCCGAAGGATGTCCCCCCATGGGTCATGTAGAGTGAGAACGATATGCCTTGTCGCAGCATCTGGTCAATGCCTGCCACCATGTCGTCGGCGGGCCGCGTCTCATGCTGAGCCCCCCATTTGTCGAACCAGCCACTCCAGTATTCCGAGCACATCTTGGGAGTCGTGGGCCTCAACTCACCTAACCGCCTGAACTGTTCGTCGACGTCAGAGCCCGTGCCAAAATTCATGGTCCACAACAAGTCGGGCAGGGCGTTGTTTTCAAAATTTGTGGCCCAGTCGCACTGGAAGAGCGTTACGTGTTCGAATCCTTCCTGACGGATGATGTCGCGAATTTGTGACACATAGGGACGGTTGGTGCCAAAGGATCCGTACTCATTTTCAACTTGCACCATGATGATGGGGCCTCCGCGCTCGATGGTGAGTGGTGCCAACTGCTGGCCCACGCGCTTCTCGAACTCGCGTACGCGTTCCATAAAATATGGGTCGAGTTGACGCAAGCCGATGTTGGGTTTCTTAAGCAGCCACCAGGGCAATCCGCCCATTTCCCATTCGGCGCATACGTAGGGTCCAGGTCTGACGATGACCCACATGCCGTGCTTTTGCGCCAGTCGGCAGAAGTGTGCCACATCGTTTTGACCCGTGAAGTCGAACTGGCCTTCCCTCTGCTCATGCACGTTCCAAAAGACATAGATGCAGATGGTGTTCATGCCCAGTGCCTTACACATCCTGATGCGATGCTCCCAATAGGGGCGTGGAATGCGTGGATAGTGCAACTCGGCTGCCCGCACCGTAAACGGCTTGCCGTCGAGTTGGAATGTACCGTCGGCAACAGTGAAACTGTGTGTTGCTTGGCTCGATAGAGTGCCGCACAACGCCATCCATGCAGCGACGAAGAAAAGTCGAATTGTTTTCATGATTTGGGTTTTGAATTGCAAAGATAATTTTTTTTGAAAAAAAAGCGGAAAAAATTTGGTGGTATCAAAAATACCCTTTACATTTGTAGTGTAATAGTTATGTAGTACACTAAAACGGTAAAATTATGCTTCAAGTTCAGAATCTCACTTTTGGCTACAGTCGCAAGGGCCAGCCGCTTTTCAGCGATTTCTCGTTGAACTTAAAGCCAGGCTGTGTGTGCGGCTTGTTGGGCAAGAACGGAGCAGGCAAGAGTACGCTCATCTACCTGATGGCGGGCTTGCTCACCCCCGATGGAGGTTGTGTGACCATGCGCGGTGTCGACGTGCGCAAGCGGCAGCCTTCCACATTGTCCGATGTGTTTATTGTCCCCGAGGAGTACGAATTGCCTCCTGTCTCCCTTGAGCGTTATGTCTCCATGAATGCGCCGTTTTATCCGCGTTTCAGCCATGATGAAATGTCACGATATCTGTCGATATTCGAGATGGATCCACGGTTGTCGCTCAAATCTCTCTCAATGGGTCAGCGCAAGAAAGTGCTCATTTGCTTTGCCCTTGCCACCGGAGCCAGTTTGTTGTTGCTTGACGAACCCACCAACGGGTTGGACATCCCCAGCAAAAGCCAGTTCAGAAAGGCTATCGCTCAGTGTATGACACCCGATCGTTCCATTGTCATCAGTACCCACCAGGTGCGTGATATTGACACAATCCTTGACCATGTTGTGATAGTGGACCACAGTAACGTTCTGCTTGATGCCAGTGTGGGCGAAATTGCCCGTCGTTTGACTTTTGGCACAAACGTACGTCCCGATGCACTTTATGTGCATTCCACCCCGATGGGCCCTGTGTCGGTGTCGCCCAACACCGATGGCCAGGAAACACCTATCGATATGGAGTTGCTGTTCAATGCCACCCTCATGCAGCATGAGAGAATGAAAGAATTATTTACCCGTAAATGACACCAAGACGATGAAAGACAATGTATTCAGCGCGCGTCGGTTTATGAACGTGCTGCGCAAGGAAATAGCCGT
>CACZNP010000256.1 GCA_902782545.1 uncultured Bacteroidales bacterium | reverse complement strand
ATGTCCCGCACATTTACCAAAATCGGCAAGGAAATCACCATTGCCGTTAAGGCCGGTGGACCAGATCCCGATGCGAACTCTCGTCTGCGTGCACTCATCGCCAACGCAAAAACGGCAAACATGCCCAAGGACACAATAGAACGCGCCATCAAAAAAGCTACCGACAAGGACGCAAGCGACTATAAGGAAGTTATCTACGAAGGATTTGCGCCTCATGGCATTGCCGTTCTCGTGGAAACCGCAACCGACAACACAACACGTACCGTGGCTAATCTGCGCAGCTATTTCAACAAAAACGGCGGCGCTCTCGGCAATTCGGGCTCAGTGGCTTTCATGTTCTCGCACAAGTGCTATTTCCACGTCACTCCCAAAGACGGCATCGAACTCGATGACCTGGAACTGGAACTGATTGACTGCGGAGCCGAGGACTTCGACCAAGACGAGGAAGAACTGCTCATCTCGGGTGCATTCGAAGCCAATGGCGACATCCAGAAGTATCTGGAGGACAATGGCTTCGAGATCAAAAGTTCGGAATTTGTCTACGAGCCTGCCGATTACAAAGAACTCAGTGCCGAGCAGCGTGCCGAAGTCGAGGCCCTCATCGAGGCCGTCGAAGAAGATGACGATGTTCAGAACGTGTTCACCAACATGCAGGCTGGCGACGACGAAGACGAGTAAACGACCCTGAGATTCAATACCCTTACGCCTTCCTGTCATTTCACGGCATCGCCCTGTCTTGGGGAGTTTCCCATTGTCACGGATCAGGGAGAAGGGTGTTTTTCCGGCGTTGCATCAACAATGAGAGGGGATTTTCCATCGCGATGGAGAATCCCCTCTGTTCGTTAGTTGCATGAACGGAACGCCGGCATGGATTTCACAGTAGTTTCTTGCGCAACTTGTCGAGCATGTCGCGCGTCATGGCATCCAAGTCATACTGAGGGCGCCAACCCCACTCCATGCGTGCACAAGTGTCGTCCAGTTTATTGGGCCATGAGTCGGCGATGGACTGGCGCAAGGGGTCCACTTCATAGACCATCTCAAAGTCGGGCACATACTGCTTGATTTTGTGGTAGATCACCTCGGGGTCAAAACTCATCGATGCAATGTTGAATGAGTTGCGATGCCGCAATTTGCGTTCAGGAGCCTCCATGATTTCGATTGCAGCCCTCAAAGCATCGGGCATGTACATCATGTCCATGAGCGTGCCAGCGGCAATGGGGCATTTGAACAACTCCCCTTTGACGGCACTGTAATAGATATCGACCGCATAGTCGGTGGTGCCGCCACCCGGAGGGGTCACATAAGAAATCAGCCCTGGGAATCGCACCGAACGCGTGTCAACACCATATTTCAATGCATAGTAGTTGCTGAGCAACTCACCGGTGACCTTGGTCACGCCATACATGGTGCGTGGCTGCTGTATCGTGTCTTGGGGTGTACCATCCTTGGGGGCATTGGGACCGAACGAGCCGATGGAACTGGGCGTGAACACCGCACACTTCTTCTCGCGCGCCACCTCCAGCACATTGAGCAACCCATCGATGCCGATGTGCCACGCCAGTTGCGGCTTGGACTCGGCCACGGCGCTGAGCAGCGCTGCCAGGTTGTAGATGGTATCGATGTGGTAGCGGTCGACGGCCTCGGCTATCTGCTGGGCGTTGGTGATGTCCACCACCATCGACGGCCCACTCTCGGCCAACTCACCTTTAGGCTCTGCGCCGGGGATATAACCAGCCACGATGTCGCCATTGTAAATTTTTCTCAACTTCATGGTCAATTCAGAGCCAATCTGGCCCGTTGAACCAATTACCAGTACATTCTTCATCGGTGTTTAAGTTTATGTCGGTCAAATAAGCAGGGCAAAGTTACGTAAAAAATTGGGGTTTTCTTTTAATTTTGGAGTTTTTTTATGAACTTTGTGGTTGCTCTACCGAACAAACCTTTTAACTAATTAACAATATCGCACATGTACGGAAAATTTCAACAACACTTAAGCGATGAGTTGACGGCCATCGAGGCTGCCGGACTCTACAAGAAAGAACGCATCATCACCACACCGCAGCGCGCCGACATCCGCGTGCAGCCCAATGACGGAGTGCTCAACTTCTGTGCCAACAACTATCTGGGCTTGAGCGACAACCCACGGCTCATCGAAGCCTCGAAACGAGCCATGGACGCACACGGATTCGGAATGTCGAGTGTGCGTTTCATTTGCGGCACACAAGACCTGCACAAAGAATTGGAGGCCGCCATTGCACACTACTTCCACACCGACGATGCCATCCTGTATGGCTCGTGTTTCGATGCCAACGGCGGCTTGTTCGAGGCATTGCTGACCGACGAGGACGCCATCATCAGCGATGCGCTTAACCATGCGTCGATAATCGACGGTGTGCGCCTGTGCAAGGCCAAACGCTACCGCTATGCCAATGCCGACATGGCCGAACTGGAGCAATGCCTGCAACAGGCCCAGGAGCAGCGTTTCCGCATCATCGCCACCGACGGCGTGTTCTCGATGGACGGCAATGTGGCCCCCATGGATAAGATTTGTGATCTTGCCGAGCGTTACGATGCGCTGGTCATGGTCGACGAGAGCCACAGTGCCGGAGTGGTGGGTCCCACCGGGCGCGGCGTGGCCGAGCAGTTCAATTTGTATGGCCGCATCGACATCTTCACCGGCACACTGGGCAAGGCATTTGGCGGTGCGATGGGCGGTTTCACCACAGGTCGCAAAGAAATCATCGATATGCTGCGCCAACGCTCTCGCCCCTACTTGTTCAGCAACAGCATCGCCCCGGGCATTGTGGGTGCCAGCATCGAGATGTTCAAGATGCTCGATGAGAGCGATGCCTTGCACGACAAGTTGGTGGAGAATGTGAACTACTTCCGCGACAAGATGCTGGCCGCCGGCTTTGACATCAAGCCCACGCAAAGCGCAATCTGCGCTGTGATGCTCTACGATGCCAAGTTGTCGCAAGACTTTGCCGCTGCCATGCAGCAAGAGGGCATCTATGTGACCGGGTTCTACTATCCCGTGGTGCCCAAAGGCCAGGCCCGTATCCGCGTGCAACTCTCGGCCGGTCATGAGCGCGAGCACCTCGACAAAGCCATCGCCGCTTTCATCAAGGTGGGACGCGCGCTCAAAGTCATCCAGTGATTCCCACTTGCGCGCAAGCGCACATTATCAGAAAATGAAACATCAAGGGCGGCCCCCATGCGGAGGCCGCCCTTGTAAATGAATACTGTATCAATACTTATTATTGCTCCAGCAAGATGTTGATCAGTGCGGTTAAATCAGCCACACCGGTTTCTCCGTCACCGTTCACATCACTGTAATCATTCGATGTACTATCGAGCAACAAACCAACCAGCATGGTCACATCGGCCACGCCCACTTCGCCGTCGCCGTTCACGTCACCCACCTTATGGTCAGGAATCGAATTGTCCTTGATATCGATGGGATAAAGTTCGATAATGGCTGTTTCGGAATCTTTGGGTTTGAAGAGCGTTGCAAACACTTCCACATCAAAGGTCTTGCCTTCCAATTCCTCGGGGATGGTGATCGTTTGGTTGAACTTGTTGTACAGGATAGTGGGAGTCTCACTTTCATCTTCGATGGTGTACTCGTTGTCGGCTTCGTTCTTGGTGATGGTGGCATTCTTGATGAGGAAGTACTTGTGCACATCTTGCTGTGAGATCTCCTCAAGTGCGATTTCTTCGGGCTCCACGGGGTCGCCTTTCTCTTCGCTCACCCAAGTGTCGAGTTCACCGGGAACAATCTCGGTAATGGCTCCGAAAGTGGTCCAGGATGCCACTGCGCCACGGATGATGTCGCCGTTCTCATAGGTCTGGCCCGTGTTGCCGAACACCAGTCCATAGGTGCCGGCCTCGTCCTTCACATAGAGGTTTTGTCCGTTCTGATAAATAGCCGTGATGGCACCGGTAATCTTGGCATTGCTGCCCTTGCCAATGGTGGTGAGCAGAGCGTTGATGTCGGCCACATCAGGAATCTGAATCACACCACCGCCATGAACGGTGATTTCGGTGGGTGCGAACTGCGGATTGCCACTATGTCCCGACACGATGCCGACCACATCGTAAGTGTTTTCGGCAGCATCAGCAGCGGTGGGCAGGGTCACGGTTCCGTAGAACTGGTTGTAACCCGCCACAGTTCCGTTGGCATCCACCAGGTTGAAGTTGCGGTTGTTGATATTGCTCAAAGTCACATCGGTGAATTTGAGGTAATGTCCCCAGTTTGCCAGAGTCACCATGGCAGTGGAGCCGGCTTCGGGCGAGACGGGGTTGTTGGCCTTGGCAGGCTGGAATCCGCTGAGCGGAGTCTTCATTTCGGGGCCTTCGTTATAGGTGGTCTTGGTTCCCTTGAATCCACCGGGAATCACATCGCCGTTTACGTAGGTCTGTCCGGTGTTGCCAAAGATGCACATGTAACCGGAATTGTCCTTGACGAACACATTTGAGCCGTTCACATAGTAGACAGTCACATCGCCGGCTATCGCCGAAACCGTATTGTCGGGCAGGTCGGCGTAGGCTGCGATGTTCTCAACGCCTTCGGGTTGGCTGCTGGCATTGGGATCTTCGACTTTCACAGGATAGAGGCAATAAACGATATCATCACTGCTATTATCTTTATAGTTGCCCACGATGGCATACACATCCCACACCTTGGTGGTGTCGGTCGATGCCGACCAACCACCCATTCCCGAGCGGGCCATCACCTGGCCACTGGCATCGGTGAGGTAGTTGTGCTTGATGTAAAGCGTGGCACCCTTGATGAGCACATAGTGAGCGAAGAGCGAGGCATCCACGTCGCTGGCTTGGATGGTTTCGGGGTCGATGGGGGTGTTGCCCGAAGCGGCTTGGAATCCACTGTTTGCGCCCACCTTAAGTTCCGGTTCGGAACGATAAGTGATCTTCTCACCCACAAAACCTGCGGGAATGGCATCGCCATTCTTGTAGGTCCGTCCCAGGTTGCTGCCATAGAAATAGGCATAGCCACTGGCATCCTTCACATAGAGACTGCTGCCGTTATGGGCCAGTACATTCACGGGATTGGTGAAACGCACCATCGTACCGTCTTCAACGTCCTTATAAGCGGCGATATTGGCCACATCGCTGGCCGTGCCAATCACATACTCGGCCTCGGCCACGGCGCTCACTTTGCCGCTGAGGGCGGCAAGCGCCTTCACTGTGGTGGTGGAGGAGATGGCAATGGGAGCGCTGTAGAGCGTGCTTCCGGTTGTGGGCTCGTTGCCGTCAAGTGTGTAATAAATGCTGGCGCCGGGGGTTGGGCAGTTCAGCGTCACGTTCACCGGGTCGTAATAGGTGCCAGGAGCCGGGCTGAAGGTGGGCTTGCTCACAATCACTTCGCCGGAACCAGTCGTTGTAACGGTGGCGGTTTTGAAGCGGTACTGGGTTGCCGCGTCATTGGCCACATCGCGCAACACTGTGAACGTCACGCTGGTGGCATTGCCGGTCCACGTCAAGTCATGGCTCTCGTCCATCGCAACGTCACCCACATTGGCCGTTACTTCGGCCCAGGTGCAACTTGAACCGTGTGTGAGCACAATCTTGGTGATGGGAGCCGTGCAGGTCACGGTCATCGT
>CACZNP010000255.1 GCA_902782545.1 uncultured Bacteroidales bacterium | reverse complement strand
TTCAAACTCATCGAGAAATTAGATGACGCCATCAAGTAGTACGGTGGACAAGCCGAAACCGATACCTATTGGATCTCGCCCGATATGATTGAGAATGCTACCCCCATCGAACTGGTTGATGGCTCGAACTTCCTGATTGACGATGCTGGCATCTACATCATCAATGTGGACGCTATGACCCACATGATGACTGTCACCAAGAAAGAGGTGGTACCCGTTGAGCCTAAGTACTATGCAATAGGTACATTCCAAGAGAATCCTTGGGTGACCGAAGAGGCTTGGGAGATGGAGAACAATGAGGTTACCATCGACCTGGAGGCTGGTGGCAAGTTCAAGATCATCACTCCTGCCGATGATACCGAGAATGGCTATCGCTATTTCGGTGGTGAAGACGCAAACGACGTGGGCTACTTCCTGGTTGAGGAAGGCATGATGGAAGCCGGTATTGCCTTGACGCTCGACAGCCCGGGTGCCGACTTCATGATTGAGGAGGGTGGCAACTTCACGCTGCGTCTCATCAAGGATGAGGACGTTGCTCCCAGTGGCATGCCCAAGGCTCCCGTTGAGGGCATGAAGTTGCTTGTGATTCGCAACTCTACTACCGGCATCAACGACATCGCTGTTGAGAACATTGCTTCGGTCAAGTATGTGAACATGGCTGGCCAAGTGAGTGCAACTCCGTTCGATGGTGTGAACATCAAAGTTATCACTCTGACCAACGGCAAGACCCGTACGGTGAAAGTGGTGAAATAACCTCCATCGTTTTTAACGTGCAATAAAAGGTGGCTCCTGATTGGGGGCCACCTTTTTTCTGTCAGGTTTTTATGGAGCCCGTTCAGTCTCATTGGTTTTATAGGTCTATATTTCTTATTGCGTCGGTTGCCTGCTTGTCAGTTGGCGAAAAATTATTAATTTTGCAACTTGGATTGATAAAAACAGTATTTCTATGGCAGAGATTGAAAAAGATATCCTTGCGACCGAGGAGAAACGTAACCTGAACTTTGTGCAACAAATCGTGGCCGATGACCTTGCCGCCGGCAAGAATGGTGGCCGCTTGAACACGCGATTCCCACCCGAGCCCAATGGGTACCTGCACATCGGGCATGCCAAGGCCATTTGCATGGACTTTGGAGTGGCCGAGATGATGGGTGGCACCTGTAACCTGCGCTTTGACGACACCAATCCCACGAAGGAGGACACAGAGTACGAACAGGCTATCATGCGCGACATCCATTGGTTGGGTTATGACTGGGGCGACAGGCTGTACTATGCCAGCGACTATTTCCCCCGTCTCTACGAGTTTGCCATCCGACTGATCAAGGAGGGCAAAGCCTATGTGGACGACCAGACGAGCGAGCAAATTGCAGCACAAAAGGGAACCCCCACCACCCCTGGGCAAAACAGTCCCTACCGTGACCGCAGCGTGGAGGAGAACCTTGATCTGTTCGAGCGCATGAACCGAGGCGAGTTTGACGAAGGCAGCCGCGTGCTACGCGCCAAGATTGACATGGCCAGCGACAATATGCACTTCCGCGACCCCATCATGTACCGTATCATCAAAAAGCCGCACTGGCGCACAGGCGACAAGTGGAAAGTGTATCCCATGTACGACTTCGCACACGGTCAGAGCGACTATTTCGAGGGCGTGACCCACTCGATTTGCACGCTGGAGTTTGTGCCTCATCGTCCGCTCTACGACTACTTTGTGAGGGAGTTGGCCGGTGACAGTGTCGATGAGTATTGCCCCCGCCAAATTGAGTTCAACCGCCTGAACCTCACTTACACCGTGATGAGCAAGCGCAAACTGCTGCAACTGGTCAAGGAAGGTTTGGTGGCCGGTTGGGATGACCCGCGCATGCCCACACTGTGCGGCTTGCGTCGTCGTGGCTACACCCCGCAGTCCATCAAGAATTTCCTGGACGATATCGGCTACACCAAGTATGAGGCGTTGAACGATATCAGCCTGCTGGAACACAGCATCCGCGAGGACTTGAACAAGAATGCGCCACGTGTGAGTGCCGTGCTCAACCCTGTACGGCTGGTCATCACCAATTATCCCGAGGATCGTGTGGAGATGATGGAGATGGACAACAACCCCGAGCAGGAGAATGCCGGCAAGCATCAGATGCCTTTCACACGCGAACTGTACATTGAACGCGATGACTTCATGATGGATCCTCCCAAGAAATTCTTCCGTCTCGCTCCCGACAAAGAGGTTCGTCTCAAAGGGGCCTACATCATCAAGTGTGTGGGCGTGACCACCGACGAGTTTGGCAATATCACCGAGATCCAATGTACCTATGACCCCGACACGCTGAGTGGCATGCCGGGAGCCAACCGCAAGGTGAAAGGTACCCTGCACTGGGTGAGCGCCCGCCATTGCGTGGATGCCGAGGTGAGACTCTACGACCGTCTTTTCGCTGTCGAGAACCCAAGTGCCGAAGCCGAGCGTGACTTCCGCGAACTGCTCAACCCGGAATCGTTGCGCGTGTTGCCACACGTCAAGATTGAGCCGTATTTGGCCCAGGTGGCCCAGGTGGAGGACAAGTTCCAATTCCAGCGCATTGGCTACTTTTGTGTGGACTCCGATTCCACACCCAGCCATTTGGTGTTTAACCGCACCATCGGGCTCAAGGACAGTTGGGCCAAAGAACAAAAGAAGGTCTGACCGCAGTAGCCTCACACAATACGAGTCAATTATGCAAACCGGGAGCCCGGTTTGCATAATTTGTTTTTACGCCATGGCACAGATGTAGATAATTAGGCAAAAGTGAGGTTTTGTGTGGTGGATTTTTTTGCGCGACCTTGTGTCAAGCAGTAATTTTGTGGCAAAGAATCAAAATACTATTCCCATGACAAGAAATTACAACAAATGGTTGGTTACAGCAATGGCACTGCTTATCGCGTTGGGCGCTTGGGCCAAGGCACCTTCGCTCGACACCTACCGCATGGTGTGGAGCGATGAGTTTGACGGTACCACGCTGAACAGCGCCATCTGGAACATCGAGGTGAACGGTAATGGTGGTGGCAATAACGAGTTGCAATACTATGCCAGCGAGAACGTGAGTGTGTCCGATGGTTGCCTGGTGCTCACCGCACGAAAAGAGAACAGGAATGGGCGAGCCTTTACCTCGGGGCGCATCAACTCGTTGGGTAAGGCCGCATTCATGCATGGCCGCATCGATGCCCGCCTCAAGATGCCGCACACGGCCAACGGCCTGTGGCCGGCTTTCTGGCTGATGGGCAATGATATGGCTACGGGCACGGGGTGGCCCTATTGCGGTGAAATCGATGTGATGGAGGCCGGCAATGTGAACGGCATCAACCGCGGGACCCAAGACCGCTACATGGGTGGAGCGCTGCATTGGGGACCCTATGGCGCCCAAACCAACTGGCAGCACCCGATGTATGCCACCGACCTGACGGCTCCCTACAGCCTGCAGGACGATTTCCATCTGTTCACGCTTGTGTGGGATTATAACCGCATTGAGATGTATTTGGACCTGGATATCTACCCCGACGCATCGCCCTATTTCAGGATGAGTATTACCGACCAGTCGCAAGAGAACTCGCCGGGACGCTATTTCCACAAGCAGTTCTTCATCCTGTTCAACGTGGCCGTGGGCGGAGATTACACGGGAATCCACGACACTGCGGGCATCACGGCCCTCGCCAGCGAGGAGCGTTCCATGCTGGTGGATTATGTGCGCGTGTACCAGCGCGAGGGACATGAGGATTACACCATTCCCGGTGGCTCGGCAGTGGACCCAGGCCCTGATCACGAAATTGACAATGAGACCGATTTGGGCGAGTACGCAAAGTTTGCCCTCGACGATGCCAACCATTCGACGTTTGACTTTGTTCACAGCAAGGATTTTATCATCATCGATGCCGACCCACAGTTTCGTGAACTTGTCGCCGACCGCACACTGGCCGACTATTCGCCTGACGTGTCGAGCACTTCGCGGCTGATGATATGGAACAGCACTTACAACCAAGCGGGGACCTCTGGCCTCAACTCCATGGGTTTTGAGGAGCCATGGCGCCATTACACAGTCTCGGGAAAGAAAAATTGGTCGACGTTGAGTTACCGTTCCACTCTGTCCGACACCCAGGGCAAGGACTTGTCGATGCTCAACGATGAGTACTATGTCCATGTGGCGATGCGTGGCAATGATTTTGACGACCACACCTGCCATGCCATCCGCGTGGGGAATGCATCGTTCACGATTGGAAACGAGCCATTTGATGATGGTGGCACGCCACTGCCCATTTTCGGCGACTATCCCCGCGATGGGCGTTGGGTGGCTTTCGACATCCCGTACAGTAAACTTTTGGAACTTTCTCCGCAACCTTTTGTCAATGCCGGTGCCTTCACAGGCGATGTGATATCTTTTCTGAGTGGAGGCGAGTGGGGGGCAGAGTTGGAATTTGACGCATTGTTTTTCTACAAACCCAATTACACAGGCGTAAGCACTGTGCACACCGACAATGGCGAGGGCAACAGCGTTGCCTATGACCTACTGGGCCGTCCTGTGGGCCCAGGCTACCGCGGCATTGTCATCCGCAACGGCAAGAAGTACGTGGTTCAGTGATTGGATTGTTTCAAGATTCCTTGTGACTGGAGCGTGTCGGCCAGTATCTTCGTGAACATGCGCGCGCCCCGGTCGTTGAGGTGTCCGTCGTCATCCCATAACAAGGGATTGTCGGCAAATCTCTTGTCTTCCATCATGTAGATGAACGGCACCCCGTGGCTCGCCGCCAACTGTGCCATGGGCTCATGGAATGACCACACATCGGCCTGTGTGCGGAAGTGCGGAGATACCACAATCACCAGCCGGTCGCCAAATTCGTTCATCATACGTTCCATATAGCG
>CACZNP010000254.1 GCA_902782545.1 uncultured Bacteroidales bacterium | reverse complement strand
TCACTAAATAACAACCGATATGTTTGAGAACCAACCGAAAGGATTATATGCTTTAGCGCTTGCCAACACTGGCGAGCGCTTTGGCTACTATACGATGATTGCCGTGTTTGCCCTGTTCCTGCGTGCCAACTTTGGCTTGGATCCTGGCGAAGCAGGCCTGATTTACAGCAGTTTCCTGATGCTGGTCTACTTCCTGCCGGTGCTGGGAGGCGTGCTGGCCGACCTGTTCGGCTATGGTCGTATGGTGACCACGGGCATCATGGTGATGTTCCTGGGGTATGTGGCCTTGGCAGTCCCGCTTGGTGGCGACCAAGTGGCGTTGTGGGCCATGATGGGGGCCTTACTGCTCATCAGCGTGGGAACCGGCCTGTTCAAGGGCAACCTGCAAGTGATGGTGGGCAACCTCTACGATGACCCGCGCTACAGCGACCGCCGCGACGCGGCTTTCAGCATTTTCTATATGGCCATCAACATCGGTGCCATGTTTGCTCCTACAGCAGCCGTGAAAATCATGGAGTGGGCACAGACATCGCTCGGCGTGAGCGAAGCCGACTCCTATCACTTTGCTTTTGCGGTGGCTTGCGTGTCGCTCATTGTGTCGATAGCCATTTTCTATGCCTTCCGCAGCACGTTCCGCCACACCGAGGTGAGTAGCATGAGCAAGCAGCGCAAAGAAAAAGTCGCCGATGACCAACTGGCCCCCGGCGAAACCTCGCGCCGCGTGGTGGCACTCATCCTGGTGTTCATTGTGGTGATTTTCTTCTGGATGGCCTTCCACCAAAACGGGCTCACTCTCACATTCTTTGCCAATGAGTTCACTGCCAAGAGCACCAGTGGATTGCAAAGTATGGCCTTCGATGTGTGGAACTTGGTGATGTGCATCATCATCGTCTACGCAGCCTTCGCCCTCTATGAGAGCAAGACCAAACGCTCGCGCAACATTGCCATCGGCGCCATGGCGGCTGCCGTCATCGTGCTGGTGGTGCGCTACTTCTATCTGCCTGAGAGCACAGCCATCGACGCGCCCATCTTCCAGCAGTTCAACCCCTGCTTTGTGGTGGCACTCACACCAGTCTCGATGGCCGTTTTCGGTTGGCTGGCGCGCAAGGGCAAAGAGCCCAGTGCCCCACGCAAGATTGCGCTGGGTATGCTGGTTGCGGCAGCGGCCTACTTGATCATGGTGGTCGGCTCCATGGGATTGCTCACGCCCAACGAGCAACAAGCGGCAGGCGACAGCGCCACGCTGGTATCGCCCAACTGGCTCATCAGCACCTATCTGGTGCTCACTTTCGGTGAGTTGTTGCTCTCGCCCATGGGAATCTCCTTTGTCACAAAGGTGGCTCCTCCCAAACTCAAGGGATTGATGATGGGCGGTTGGTTTGCCAGCACCGCCATCGGCAATTTCCTGGTGAGCGTGGGTGGATACTTGTGGGGAGATTTACCCCTGTGGCAAGTGTGGAGCGTGTTCATTGGGGTGTGCCTCGTCTCGGCAGCATTCATGTTCATCATGATGCGCCGCCTCGAAAAAGTGGCCCGCTAAAACACGCGAAACGAAAAACCTCAACGCCTGAGTTGGCCGAGGGGTATCAAGAAAAAAGGACGCTCCGCCAGATGCTGGTGGGGCGTCTTGAGTTGTGGGGTGTCGATGACCACTTGCGTGCGGCGGCCTTCAGCATCGGGATTGCTCTCGATGGTCATGATGTCGATGTCGACCACGCGGTCCACATAGTTGCCATTGGCGTCGCGGTGGCTGGCACTGCCCAACTCACGCTCGATGGTGTGCAACCAGTCGAGCACCTCCAAGGGCTGAAGATCGCTGTCGATGGCCACACCGATGTTCAAGAATCCGTTCGCGCTGTCAAATCCCCACGGTTCACTGCGGAACACCTCACTGAGCATGCACCAACCTCCGGCACCCCGTGCCAGTTCCACGATGGCCCGGTACAGGTTTGCCCATCGGTCACCCAAATTGCTGCCAATGTTCAAATAGTAGCGCATTTCTGACTTAAGAATCGTGTATATAACAAGTGCCGGATGGCTATCGCCACCCGGCACTCATTCGTAGTGTCACAATGTCTTGTGGACTTCGACTTCCTCAAAGGCCTCCACGATGTCGCCCTCAAGCAGGTCGTTGTAACTTTGGATACTCAAACCGCAGTCATAGCCGCTGGCCACTTCTTTCACATCGTCTTTGAAACGCTTGAGCGAAGCCAGGTTGCCCGTGTAGATGACGATACCGTCGCGAATCACGCGCACCTTGCACTGCCGTTTGATCTTGCCCTCGGTAACCATGGCGCCAGCGATGGTGCCCACCTTGCTGATGTGGTACACTTGGCGAACCTCGGCACTGCCACTCACCTCTTCCTTGATGTCGGGCTGCAGCATGCCTTCCATAGCACTCTTCACCTCCTCGATGGCATCATAGATGATGGAATAGATACGGATATCCACGCCCTCTTGCGCTGCCAGACGCTTGGCATCGGCACTGGGGCGCACTTGGAAGCCCACAATGTAGGCATCGCTGGCGGCAGCCAGAGTCACATCGCTCTCGGTGATGGCACCCACAGCCTTGTGGATCACGTTCACTTGCACCTCGGGGGTCGACAGTTTGATCAACGAATCGCTCAAGGCCTCGATGGAGCCGTCCACATCGCCCTTGACGATGATATTCAACTCGTGGAAGTCGCCCAATGCCTTGCGGCGGCCGATATCCTCAAGGGTGACACGCTTCTGGGTGCGCAGACCCAACTCGCGCTGCAATTGCTCGCGCTTGTTGGCAATCTGGCGGGCCTCCTGGTCGGTTTCCATCACATTGAACTTATCACCGGCCGTGGGAGCACCATTCAAGCCCAAAATCAGTGCCGGCGATGCCGGTCCAGCCTCGGTGATGCGCTGGTTACGCTCGTTGAACATGGCTTTGACCTTGCCGTAGTGCGTACCGGCCAACACAATGTCGCCCACACGCAGAGTGCCGTTGTCGACCAGCACAGTGGCCACATATCCGCGACCCTTGTCGAGCGACGACTCGATGATGGAGCCCGTTGCCTTGCGGTTGGGATTGGCCTTGAGTTCGAGCAGGTCGGCCTCGAGCAGCACCTTTTCCAGCAGTTCATAGACACCCGTACCTTTCTTGGCCGAGATGTCCTGGCTCTGGTACTTGCCGCCCCAATCTTCCACCAAATAGTTCATACCGGCCAGTTCCTCCTTGATTTTCTCAGGGTTGGCACCCGGCTTGTCAATCTTGTTGATGGCGAAGATGATGGGCACGCCAGCCGCACTGGCATGGCTCAACGCTTCCACAGTCTGTGGCATGACG
>CACZNP010000253.1 GCA_902782545.1 uncultured Bacteroidales bacterium | reverse complement strand
GCCCTGGCCGATGTGAACACCATTCTCACACTCATCCCCGACAATGACCAGGAGTTGCGCTTCGAGACCATGATGCTCAGGGCACGTCTCTACGACATGAAGAAGGACTATGCCCAGGAAATCAACGACCTGAATTCAGCCAAGGCTCTCAATCCCACTTCGCCAGTGTGCAACGAACCGTTGGCAAAAGCCTACTTGAACAGCGGCGATTTGAACAATGCCGAGACCTATTTCAAAGCCATGTTGCGCAACCAGCCGCTCGACTATAATGCCATGTACGGCTTGGCACGTGTGGAGGTGGAGCGCAACAACTATGAGCAGGCCATCAGTCATGTTGAGAAAGCCGTCAGTCTGTTCTCGGCCGAGACCCAGGTGTACCTGAACCGTGCCGATATCCTGATGAGGTTGAATCAGTTTGAACCTGCCGCACAGGATTACATTTCGGCAATGGCCGTTGGAGATGAGAACGGTGAAGGAATGGCCGCACTGTTCCAGATGAGCGACACTCACTACGACGAGGTGATGAGCGCCCTGGCCAGCAGCATTGAAAAGGCACCACGCGTGGGTATGTTCTATTACATCCGTTCCACCATTGCCATGAAGCACCTGCACTATGGGCAGGCGCTCAAGGACCTGAAGGCGATTATCGACTATGACCTTTACAACTATCACACCATCTACTATAACGCTGCCCGTTGCCAGATGGAACTGATGCAATTCGACGATGCTTTGGCCAATGTGAACAAGGCCCTGGCCATGGATAGCACCGTTGCCGACTACTATATCCTTAAGGCAGCCGCCGAGCGTTATCGTGGCCGTGGCAATAATTTTGAGAATGCCCTGCTTGTGCTCGACGAAGCCACTAAGGTGGCCCCTGGAAACATTTCCACCATGCTTGAGCGTGCTCGCATACTGATTGCCCAAAAGAAAGACAAGGCCGCACTGAACGAACTTGATATCGCAGTGGCAACCCAGCCGGCCAATGCCGAGGCACGCTTGTTGCGTGGATGGCTGAACAAATATCGGTTGAAAGACCCGACAATGGCCAACGCCGACTTCCAGGAAATGCTGCTGGCCAATGATGAGTCTTTGGCCGGCCTGCGGGGCTTTGCATTGCATGAGGTGGGCCGTGACGACGAGGCCCGCGCTTGGGCGCAAAAAATCGTTGACGAGAATGTGCAAATAGGTGGCGAGGCTCAGTACTATGCCGCTGCGTTGCTCAGCGACATCGGCGATGAGGCCAAGGCCATGGACTATTTCAAGAGTGCTTTGCAGAATGGCTACGGCAGCCTCTTTGAGGTGAAAGTGAATGAGAACCCCTATGTGAACCTGAAACTGCTGCGCCGCGCCGCCGATTTCAACACCGTCGTGGAGCAGAACCAAAGCAATTTCCAGGAACGTCGATAAAACATGCGTCAGGCACCGACGATATGGGGCTCGGCATTGAGCAAAATAGCCACAGTGGTTGCGCTGGTGGCCATTTTGTCGTCCTGTGCCTCGACCAAGCATGTGCCTGACGGAAAGTTGCTGCTCGATCGCGTGCGCATCAACGTGGCCGACCCCTCGCCCCATGTGAACACTGCCACCCTGGTCAATTATCTGCGCCAGAACGAGAACCATCGAGTGCTGGGAGGACTCAAGTTGCAACTTGCCATTTACAACATCAGTGGGCATGACTCAAGCAATTGGTTCAACCGGTGGATACAACGTGTGGGAACTCCGCCAGTCATCTACGATTCATCGCTTACCGTGGCCAGCGCCAACCAACTTCGCATGGCTCTGAGCAACCGTGGGTTCATGAAAAACGAGGTGACCTATGCCGTAAAGACCGACTCGGCAAAGAAAAAGGCCCGTGTTGATTACAATGTGACGCTGGGTGAGCCTTACCGCATATCGTCGATCAGTTACAATATCCCCGACGACACGTTGCGGCAAATCATCTTTGCCGATACGGCAGAGTTTCCCATCAAGGTGGGTGCGCTACTTGACCACACCAAACTCGACACCTGGCGGCAAACCATCACCGACCAATTGCGCAACAAAGGCTATTACGCGTTCAACAAGGATTACATCACATTCACGGCCGACACCGCAGCCGGATCGCGCGAAGTGGACCTCACGCTCAATGCGATGGCCCCTTATCACAGCGACCGCATGCCTTACTACTCGTCGCACCGCCCGTTCTATGTCCGCCAGGTGGCCTATGTGACCAATTATGACCCGGTGCTCATGCACGATGAGTATTTTGCCCCCGACACCTCGCGCGTGAACGGTGTGTTGGTGTTCTATGGTGAAGACCGCTATATTCGTTTACGGGTCATTGAAGAGTGTAACTACATTGTGCCGGGCAGTAGGTACAATGCCGAAGCCGTGAACAACACCTACCGGGCACTGGGGCGATTGGGCATCCTCAAGTTTGTCAACATTGATGTGCGCCCTGTGGGCGAGATTGATGGCAAATTGTGGGTGGATGCTTACGTGCTGCTTCAGCGTGAGAAATCTCAGTCGGTGAGTGTGTCGCTCGAAGGAACCAATAGTGAAGGTGACCTGGGCTTTGGCGTGGGGCTGGATTATCAACATCGCAACCTGCTGCGTGGCAGTGAGACGCTCAATGCCAAGTTCCGCATGTCCTACGAGAGTCTGTCGGGTGATTTGAGCGGTCTCATCAATAACAATTACAGTGAGTATGCTGCAGAGGTGGGCATCACCTATCCCAAGTTCAAGTTCCCGTTCTTGCGCAGTGAATTCAAGAAAAAGGTCCAGGCATCGACTGAATTGGCCACCTCGTTCAATTATCAAACCCGCCCCGAATACACCCGCATCATCGCAGGTGCTGCGTGGCGCTATATTTGGAGCGAGAAACGTGCACAATACCAACAACGGCAAACGTTCAACCCCATTGACCTGAACTATGTGTATCTTCCTCGCAGTCGCAGTAACTTCTTGGACAGCATTGCCAACCCATTGCTGCGCTATTCCTACGAGAACCACTTCATCATGCGCATGGGTTACAGTTGGTACAGGACCAACAAGCGTACTGTGTCGACCCTCATGCCCACGTTCCAGCAAAACGTCTACACCCTGAGGTTCGCAGCCGAGACGGCGGGCAACTTGCTGTACAGCATCTCGAAAATCTCGGGTCAGACCCACGAAGAGGATGACTCGTACAAGGTGTTCGGCATACGCTATGCGCAGTATGTCAAGGCCGAGGCTGACTATACCCTCACTCACAGTTTCGACACACGCTCATCGCTGGCATTTCATGTGGGTGCCGGTGTGGCCGT
>CACZNP010000252.1 GCA_902782545.1 uncultured Bacteroidales bacterium | reverse complement strand
GGCTTTCAGTTCCACACCGGGTGCAGCCGCCAGGATATCGATGGTAGAACGCAGGTTCCGGTCGATGCCGCTGGGATTGGTCACCAGTCCCACACGCTTGCCTTGCAACTGCTTGAAACCGTTGTCGCGCAACACTTCAATGCCCGGCTTCACCACGGCGCTCATCGTCAGGGCGACCACTGCCCATGTGATTGCTAAAATAATTCGTTTCATATTCTTTGGTTCATTTATGTCCGTAGTCGGGGTCGATCTTGCGGTCGACAAAATAGGTCACGAGCAAGGTGGCTGCACAGCAAGCAATGACCATCCAAAAGAAGTTGGCATAGCCCAGAGCCTCTTGGATGTAGCCGGCAAACATGCCCGGAATCATCATGCTCAGGGCCATGAAAGCCGTGCAAATGGCATAGTGCGAGGTTTTGAACTCTCCCTCGCTGAAATAAATCATATAGAGCATATAGGCCGTGAAACCGAAGCCGTAGCCAAACTGCTCAATGGCAATGGCGATGCTGATGCTCACCAGATTGGTGGGCAACAACTCGGCCAGGTAGCAGAATGTGAGACATGGCAACGTCATGCACGCAGCCATCACCCACAGCGATTTCTTCAAGCCCACTTTTGAGGCATAGATTCCACCCAAAATGCCACCGATGGTAAGGAAAAGCACACCAATGGTTCCGTAGGCCAGACCCACATTTTCGGTCGACAGGCCCAGACCTCCCACCTCACGCCCGGCAACAAGGAAGGGTGTGCACATCTTGATGAGGAAAGCCTCGGGCAGGCGGTAAAGCAACATGAACAAAATGGCAAGCCAAAGACCTGGTTTCTTGAAGAACGTGGCAAACGACTGGCCAAATTCTCGCATGATTTGACCGGCACTGGTTGCGCCCTGCGTGCCGGCGATGTGGGATTTGTCGGCAGCCGGCTTGGGAATGGCAAAGGTGTGGTAGAGCGTGACAAGGCAGAAGATGACCGCCGACACTCCCATCGTCACCTGCCATGAGAGAGGGATGTTGTCGTATTTGGTCTCAATGGCACCTGCGATATAAACCAACACGCCCTGGCCAAAGATAGAAGACAAGCGATAGAAGGTGGAGCGAATGCCCACAAAGGCGGCTTGGTTCTTCTGCGTGAGGGCCAGCATGTAGAACCCGTCGGCGGCTATGTCGTGCGTGGCACTGGCAAAAGCCGTGATAACAAACAGCATCAGGGTAATGTAGAACATACTGATGGGAGTTTGTCCACTGGCAATGACATCGGGTGTAGGTTTGGGCATGGCAAGCGTGAGCAGCACAAACGCCACCGACATCAATATCTGCATCGATATCACCCACCAACGCTTGGTCTTGATGATGTCAACAAACGGACTCCAAAACGGTTTGATAGTCCATGGCAAGTAGAGCAAACTCGTGAACAGTGCCATCTGACCGTTGGGAACGCCCATCTTGGCAAGCATCAGCACCGAGATATTGTTGACGATGAAGTAAGGGATTCCTTCGGCAAAGTAGAGGGTGGGAATCCATAACCAGGGATTACGTGTAGTGGTTGCCTGAGCCACTTGTTTGTCGTTCATATTGTATTGGTTTTTAAGTGATTATTCATATTGTTTCACAATGCTGGCTCCCACAAAATAATGGAGTAGGATTCGCTTGTAGTCGTAGCCCTTGGCTCCCATCACTGCAGCACCAATCTGGCACAGACCCACTCCATGCCCCCAACCGGCACCGCGCAGTACAAACTTGGCGGGATAGCCCTCGGCATCAATGTCGTGGCGCTCAACCACAAAAGCACTGCTGTAGAGTGCGCTCTCGCTGAGCGCATAACGGATGGCTAACTCTTTGCCGATGACGCGGGTGCACTTCTCACCAACGATTTTGAGTTTGTACAGGCGGCCACTGGTGCCGCGCGCCACGGGCTGCAAGTCGCGGATGCGGCCATAGTCCACACCCGTGCGGCGGTGTATCAGTTCGGCCAGTTGCTCCTGGGTGTACTCCACGCTCCAGCGGTAGAAATCCTTGGTCTCCTGGTCATAGTCGTTGAGCACTTGGCTCAGGATTTGAGGGTCACGGGTGTTACAGAAAGCCTTGGGCGAAGTCAATATCCACTCCTCGGCAGCATCCTCGCGTGTCAAATCAGGGAAATCCATCGGATTCTCTCCATCGCGGCGAGCCACCAGATAATCGTGGTGATGGGGTTCCCAACAATTCTCAAACTCCTCAAACACGCCACCGCACGACTTGGAGAAGCGCGCATCGCACAACTCGCCGCCGTACATCAGCACCTGTCCCCATGTGGCTTGAATGGCCTCCGACACCTTGTCGGTGCTGGCTCGGGTGATGCCTTGATAGCGCTGGCAGTGATCATCGGCGCACACGTCAAAGTTCACATGGTCGTCGCGGTCCCACCAACGTATCACTTCCTGGGCATCGTCCAAGCGGCCTTTCAGCGGGTCATTGTCGGGGAACGCATCGGCGGGTTGGTGGGTGACGTCTTTTTTCTGGATTTGAGCCAGCAGCCATGACCGTGAAATCACCGCGTGGGCTTTGAGCAACTCAAGCGATGCATTCGCGCTCATTTCACTGGAGATGACACTGAGCAGGTAGTCTTCCACCGGCAGGATGTTGATGGCTGTGATGCGGTCGTTCTCGACGATAAGTTTCAAGGCTCCGGCAAACGTTTGATCCTCTTTGCGGCGCCAGTGGAAACTCACTCCAATGGTCACATCCTTGAGCGTGAAGGAGCAAGACTCATAGTCGACTGGTTCAAAAAGGAGTTCATCGCAGCACGAGCCGTTCCACGATACTTGACCCCCCATGCACGACACCGACTGTGGGCCCGTGCAATCACTGCCGTTTATTTTGTAATTGCCATTCAGCACGAACTCAACCGAGGGCTCGTTCATGATGCCAACTTTCACTTGAGGCACGTTTTTCATGTCTTATTCTATTATCGGTTTCTACTGTTGTTGAAAACATTCTATCATACGCACGGCCATAGGGTTGTCGACGCAAACCTCATCATAGAGTTGCTGCAACACGTCGGCTGTGAGCGTGTCAAAGTCTTTGCGCTCGGCCAAGGCCCACAATCCTCCCATCTCAGTACTACCGGGACTCACGAGTAACTGCCCAGGGCCAGTGCCGTAGCAAGCGGGGCGGTGCTTGCGGCGTGGAAACAGCGTCAAGTAAAGGTCATCGCCCTCGGCCCAGCACAAAATGTTCTGCATGGGCTCGGCTATGACGCCTGTGGCTTGCATCATGGCCACCTGCAGCCGCGCGAAGTAAAGGGCGGCCTGCACTGGTTGCTCCGTTTTTATCATGAACAGGAAACGGCCAGAGCGCTTGGAAAATCCCACAAAGCCGTCGTCGGTTCCCTCGAGCAGGCACTCGTCGGGCCATGTCGCGGGGTTCATCACCTCCTGGCACAAGGGCATCACACCCTTCACCGCAGCCTGGAAATGGAAATGGTGAGGGGCCGACGCTCCACACAGGGCACCATTGTAGAACAGCACATAGTCGGGCAGGTCGCGCGCCAGTGCCAGCATGTCTTCCACGCGATGCGGGTCGGTCATGCTCTGCGGCTGGTGCTCGGTGAGCGAGATGGTGAGGTGACGGGAAAAAATGGGATAGGGATTGACCTGGATTTTATATCTTCCCCCGCCCCACTCCACGGCTTCCTGCTCCACGGGCTGGTGGTCGCGGCACAAAAAGCAGGGCCGGGCCGCCAGCGAGGCGGCATCGAGCGAGGCCGAGGCCGAAGCACGGCGTTGAGGGTTGTGCTGCAACACCACCATGCTCTCACCGAGCCACAAGTCGCGCAACTGGGCATTGTCCACAGCGTCATAATTGCTGCGCACAAGGGGCCACTCGCGGCGTTGACGCCGTTCCAGTTCCTCGACCACGCGTGCTATGGAAGGATTATCAGGCATGAAATGGGGCGGGAAAAAT
>CACZNP010000251.1 GCA_902782545.1 uncultured Bacteroidales bacterium | reverse complement strand
CAACTGCGCCATGGTGATGGTGAAATTGGGAAACGACACATTCAGCGTCGAGTCGGATGTGCGCTGGGAGATGCTTGCCGTGGTCGAGATGGACCACTTGCTGTTGGGGATGCGGTAGGTGAGGTTCACCGTGCTGCTCTTCGTGTTCTCGGTGAAGGCATTGGTGTAGTAGGTGTCGAGATTGTTGCGGGAGTAGCCACTGGTGGCAAAATTCACGCTGGCACTGAAGGTGAGATTGGGATTGGCCTTCTGGTCCTGGGTGTGGCTCCACTGCACCTGGAAATTGTGCATTTTGTTGTAGTCGGGGTCGCCTTTCTCGCCGTTGACCGTGGTCAGGTAATGCACGCTGAAGTTTCCACGGAAACGGTAACGCTTGGCATAGTTCGACTGCGCGGCCACGCCCCACGACCCCTTGGTGTAGATTTCGCCCGTCAGGGCCAGGTCAAAGTGCTTGCTCAGGGCCAGGTAGTATCCGCCATTGCGCAGGTAGAAGCCCCGGTTATAGTCCTCGCCGATGGTGGGGAACAAAATACCGCTTTGGTATTTCTCGCTGAACGGGAAATAGCCAAACGGCACCGCGATGGGCAGTGGCAAGTCTTCCAGCACCATGTAGGCAGGACCGGTCACCACATTTTTCTTGGGTCGCACCTTGGCTTTTGTCAACTGGAAGTAGAAGTGTGGGTGCTCGTGGTTGTCGCAGGTGGTGTAGCGACCATCCTTCAGGAAGTACTCGTCGTTCTCCATCTTCTTGGTGATGCCACCGGTGAGGTAACCCTCGCCCTGCTCTGTCACGATGTCGGTGATGTAGCCCTTCTTCGTCTTGAAGTTATAGTTCATCAAGCGCGACTCGTACTCGCCACTCGCATCCTTGAACACCGGCTTGCCCGCCAACTCTCCGATTGAGTCGAGGGCACCATTGGCATGCACCACACTGCTGTCCATGTTCATGCTGATTTGCTCGGCTGCGAGGTCAATGTCGCCATATCGCACATGGCTGCTGCCAAACATCTGCGCCGCATTCTTGCCTCGTAACACGATCGAGTCTTTGGCGGCAAACTCCACCACATGGTCCAAATCGACAAACCGCTTGATAAAGCGCGACGAATCGGCACCACGGGCCGTGTCCACCTGCGACGAGTCGGGCGTCATGGCCCGGCTCACCGGTTGGGCCACAACCCCCATCTGCAGCACGGAGAACCATGCCACCAGCGTCAACAATATGGGCAAAAGCCGTCGCTTCACGTCACATGAATGCATAATACCGTGCAAAGGTAGTCATTTCCTCGCAATCACCAAAGAGAGAAATTTCCTTGATTGTGGTGAGGGGAACATTTTTTTTGAAACAGACCGGCGACAAACTGTCTCTTAGCCCCCCATTTCTCCCCATAGGGCGGAGGGAGAGTTGTGTGGTCTGTGATATCCACTTTTAGGATAATGAAAAGTTGATTTCGGTTGTTTTGAGTCAAGATGTGATGGTGGCCACCAGTTGTTCCAGGGTGTCGGCAACGGTGATTTGTTGGTGATAATCGCCGCGTATCATGCCGCGTTGTTGCAGGTCGTCGAGCAGAGCCACCAGAGAGTTCCAGAATCCGTTCATGTTGTAGAGGATCACACGCTTGTGGTGAAATCCGCAGGTGGCAGGTGCCGCCACGGTGAATACCTCATCAAGTGTGCCTATGCCGCCGGGCAATGCCACAACCACGTCGGCCATTTGCAGCATGATGTCCTTGCGGTCGGTCAGTGTGTGACTGTGTATCACTTCGTCCAGGAGCGGATATTGCTTGCCATCGTGTGTGAACGAGCGGGGGATGACCCCGATGGTGTGGCCACCAGCCTCGTGCCAGGCTTGTGCGATGCAGCCCATCAGACCAAGGTCGCACCCACCGAAGACCAGCGTGTGTCCCATGCTTGCCAGCCGCTGTCCCAATTCGTGGGTCAGTGAAAAGTACTCAGCGTCGATGTTGTTGTTTGCCGAACAGAAAACCGCTATATTCATCGTGGAGAAGGATTGTTTTGGCAAAGTTAATGGTTTTGGGTGTCACAACCAAGGAAAAAGTGTGCGTGTCTCGAGTTTTTTATTTATATTTGCAACAAACCAACATGAACAGTAAGTTATTACAAAATCGCTATGGAAAAGACCTTACCTAACGCTAACGGGGCATTCGAACTGATGGCGCTGCCTTTTGCCCCACATGACCTTGAGCCGGTCATCAGCAAAGAAACCATTGCTTTCCATCACGGCAAGCACCTGCTCGCCTATGTGAACAACCTCAACGGATTGCTGCCAGGCAGCGGCCTGGAAGGGAAGCCGCTCGAAGAAATTGTGGCGCAAGCCGAGCCAGGAGCCAT
>CACZNP010000250.1 GCA_902782545.1 uncultured Bacteroidales bacterium | reverse complement strand
TCGAAACAGAATATCAGTTGGCCACAAAATTGCCCAGACCGGCTGGCATCAATTCATTGAACACGTAGACCCGTGCAAACTGTTTCAGGAAATCTACGGTCGACTGTTTTGGTCTTTTCACTGTTTTTACTTCTGTTTCATAACTGAGTTGAGTAGAGGTTTTCTGCATAGGCAAATATTTTTAGTTGTTTGGTTACAACTATATAACGCAACTTCACTTGCTTTATTATATTACTTTTGTTCTTTTTTATCACAATTGTATCAAGTGCCACCGAAGACAAAAAAATTCAAGAAACGACGAGGGCCATGCAAAGCGTCTTCTTCTCTTATTGGGCACGCCATATTTCCCAAATAAAATGAAAAAACATACTTTTTTTCCATGATTTGAAGCAGCCGCACGGCGGCCACCATTTTTTTTTGGCAGTGACGTTGATTTTCATTAACTTTGTGGTTTGGAATATCTATAAACCAACTCTATACAGAATGGCAAATATCAAATTGAAGAAAGGATTTGACCTGAATCTGCAAGGTCGAGTCACAAGTACCGCCATCCTCAAGGCTCCCAAGAGCACGCTCTATGCCGTTGTGCCCGATGATTTCCAGGGCATCATTCCACGCATGGAGGTGAAAGAAGGCGACCATGTGGAAGCGGGCGCACCACTCTTTCACGACAAGACACACGAGGACATCAAGGTGGTGTCGCCTGTGGCAGGACTGGTGAAGGAGGTGCGCCGTGGCGAGCGACGTAAAATCGAAGCCGTCGTCATCGACCCCAACAATGAGAGTCAACGGCTCATGCACGACACCAAGCAGGATGTGAAAACCCTGCTGCTTGAGTCGGGACTGTGGGCGATGATGCGGCAACGCCCCTACGACGTGGTGCCCAATCCCGATGTGCGCCCGCGCGACATCTTCGTCACTTGCTTCGACAGTGCACCGTTGGCGCCCAATCTGATTGCAATGGTGCAAGACAAGGCGGACTATCTGGCCGCTGGCGTCAAAGCCCTCAAGCAACTCACCGATGGTGACGTGTATCTGGGTTTCCGCCCTGGTGAGGAAATGAACGTCGAGGGGGCTATCGTCAACACCTTCGAGGGTCCCCACCCTGCTGGCAACGCAGGCGTGCAAATTGCCAACACCAAGCCCGTCAACAAGGGAGAGGTGGTTTGGACAATGGATGTGGTGACACTGTCACGTATCGGCGAACTGGCGAAAACCGGGTTTGTGTCGTTCGACACCGTGGTCGCTGTCAGTGGCGAGGGCATCAAAGAGCCCCGGCTCGTGAGTGCCACCATGGGATGCACCATGGCTTCGCTGCTGCAAGACGAGGACGTCGACGGGAAGCGAATCATCTGCGGAAATGTCCTGACGGGTGTCAAAGTGGATGGCAACGGATGGTTGCGTGCACCCTATCGCCATGTGACGGTCATCCCCGAAGTGACAAAGCCCGACGAGTTCATGGGATGGGCATCGCTCAGCCCCAAGCGCTACAGCATCTACCGACTGTTCACCAGTTGGCTCATGGGACGGAAAAAACCTGTGAGCATGGATGCACGAGTGAAAGGCGGAGAACGTGCTATTGTGCGACTGGACGAGTACGACAACATGCTGCCCATGGACATCTACGCCGAGTTCCTCATCAAGGCCATCATTGCCGGCGATATCGACAAGATGGAAAAACTGGGCATCTTTGAGGTGGCACCCGAAGACTTTGCGCTGGCCGAGTATGCCGACACGTCGAAACTGGAACTCCAGCGCATTGTGCGCGAGGGGCTCGACAAGTTGCGCAACGAGATGGAGTAATCTGTTTACTAACCTAAAAATGACTATACAGTGAATATCTTGAGAAAATACATGAACAAAATCCAGCCGCAGTTCCGGCCCGGTGGCAAATTGGCCAAACTGGAGTCGGTCTACGACGGCATGGAGACGTTCTTGTTCACGCCCAACACAACAAGCCGTTGTGGGGCGCACATTCACGATGGCAACGACATGAAACGCACCATGATCACCGTGGTGGTGGCGTTGTTGCCGGCTTTATTGTTCGGCATGTACAACATCGGTCTGCAACACTATCTGGCCATCGGACAACCCGATGCGACATGGCTCACGATGTGGACCTTTGGACTGCTGGCCATGCTGCCCGTGATTGTGGTGAGTTATGTGGTGGGACTGGGCATCGAGTTCATCGGAGCGCAAATCCATCACAAGGAAATCCAGGAGGGTTTCCTGGTGACAGGCATGCTCATCCCCATGATTGTCCCCATCAACACACCGTTGTGGATGGTGGCAGTGGCAACGGCCTTCGCCGTGATTTTTGCCAAAGAGGTCTTTGGCGGCACGGGAATGAATATCTTCAACGTTGCGCTTATCACACGTGCGGTACTGTTTTTCGGTTATCCGTCACGCATGAGCGGCGATGAGGCATTTGTGAAAATTGACTCCGCATTTGGCATGGGCCAAGGCACACCAGTTGATGCATTCAGTGGTGCCACCCCCCTGGGACAGGTGGCCACCAATGTGGGCGATACGCTCCAGCCATTGCACAACGTGGTGGGAGAACCCATCAGCACCTGCGATGCCTTTATGGGTTTCATCGCCGGCTCGCCGGGCGAGACCTCAATGCTGGCCATCCTGATTGGTGCGGCCATCCTACTCATCACTGGTGTTGCCTCGTGGCGCGTGATGTGTTCTGTGTTTGCCGGAGGGCTGGCTATGGCTGCCCTGGTTCACATCGCTCCCACCGCCACTTATCCTGCCACGCTGATTGACCCACTCGCCCAATTGTGCTATGGCGGATTCGCCTTTGCGGCCGTCTTCATGGCAACCGACCCGGTGACAGGGGCACGTACACGCATCGGACAATACATCTATGGTTTCCTTATCGGGGTGTTTGCCATCCTGATACGTGTCTACAACAATGGTTTCCCCGAAGGAGCCATGCTGGCGGTGCTGCTGATGAATGCCTTTGCACCGCTCATTGACCATTGTGTGGTTTCGTTCAACATCAAGCGCCGACTCAAACGAGCCGCCAATAAATAATGGAGGAAATGACAATGAACAAAAACAGCAATTCTTATCAAATTCTCTATGCGGCAATCATGGTGCTGCTGGTGGGTACGGTGCTGGCATTTGTCTACATGGCTCTCAAGCCCAAGCAGGACGAGAACATTGCCAACGACAAGCGCCGACAAATCTTGAGCGCCATCCATGTCGCCGCCGCCAACGACGGTGAAGTGAAAACTGCCTACGAAAAATACATCACCGGCGACCTTTTGGTAGATGTCGAAGGCAATGTCGCCGACTCGGCACAAAATGTGGCTTTTGATGTGGACATGAAAAACAACATCAAGGCTACCGACCGCAAATTGCCGGTATTCGTCGCCACATTGGACGATGGCACAAAGAAATATGTGATTCCTGTCTACGGTGCAGGTTTGTGGGGACCCATCTGGGGATATGTGGCCGTCAACGATGACGGCAAAACCATCTACGGAGCAAACTTCTCGCATGCCAGCGAAACGCCTGGCTTGGGAGCGCGCATCACCGACGACCCGGCTTTCCCTGCGTCATTTGAGGGGAAAACATTGTTCAAGGACGGCGAGTTCCGCTGCGTGGAGGTGATGAAACGTGGACAGAAACCCACCAACGATGCCGATTATGTGGATGCACTGAGCGGCGCCACCATCACCAGCCGTGGTGTGAGTGTGATGATGGAGCAATGCTTGACCCACTACATTGCATTTTTTAAGAAATTACAAAGTGAAACCCTAAACAAAGACACCAGCCATGATATCGAAGAAAAGTAAAGAAGCGTTTTTCAATCCGCTGTCCAAGGACAATCCCGTGCTGGTGCAAATCCTGGGCATCTGCTCCACGCTGGCTGTCACGGCGAGCCTGGAACCTGCCATCGTAATGGGCATCAGCGTGATTGTGGTGATGGCTCTGAGCAATGTCATCATCTCACTCATCCGCAACACCATCCCCACCACCATACGCATCATTGTGCAACTGGTGGTGGTGGCAGCACTGGTGATTTGTGTGCAACAATTCCTCGTGGCCTATGACTACGATGTCTCCAAGCAATTGTCGGTATTCATCGGATTGATTATCACCAACTGCATCCTCATGGGCCGGCTTGAGGCTTTCGCTCTGAACAATGGGCCCTGGCCATCGTTCCTCGACGGAATTGGCAACGGACTGGGCTACACCATCATCCTGGTCATTGTCGCAGCCGTTCGCGAATTGTTTGGCTCGGGCTCTCTGCTGGGCTTCCAAGTGATTCCGCAGTGGTGCTACGATCACGGATACGAGAACAACGGATTGATGATTTTGCCGCCCATGGCTCTCATCACGGTGGCTTGCATCATCTGGGTACATCGGGCACGCAACCCTGAGTTAATGGACAATTGAGACAACCTGTAATTGACGACGATTATGGAAGAACTGAATTTGTTTGTCAAGTCGATTTTCATCGACAACATGATATTTGCCTATTTCTTGGGCATGTGTTCGTTCCTGGCTGTGTCCAAGAACGTGAAAACCGCTTTCGGGCTTGGCATTGCTGTCACCTTCATGCTGGTGGTGACCATGCCCATCAACTACATGCTCGACAAGTATGTGTTGCAGCCTGGAGCCCTGTCGTGGGCAAGTGACTCCCTGGCCAATGTGGACCTGAGTTTCTTGGGACTCATCATGTTCATTGCGGTCATTGCCAGCGGCACCCAACTGGTTGAGATGGCAGTGGAGAAATTCTCACCCTCGCTCTATGCGTCGCTGGGAATCTTCTTGCCGCTTATCGCCGTGAACTGCGCCATCCTCGGCGGGGCACTGTTCATGCAGCAAAAGGAATTTCCCAACGCTTGGACGGCAACCGTCTATGGGGCCGGTTCGGGCATTGGCTGGCTGCTTGCCATTGTGGGACTGGCTGCCATCAGAGAGAAAATCGCCTACAGCAACGTGCCCAAGCCGTTGCGTGGCATAGGCATCACATTCATCATCACCGGGCTCATGGGCATTGCATTCATGAGTTTCCTGGGCATAAAACTTTGAACCCATGACTATGATGACAACAGCGATGATTCTTATTGACGCCGCCACAAGCACGGTGGTGGCCAGTGCAACAGTGTTCTTGCTCATCACGCTCATCCTGGTGATTTTGCTCTTGGTGGCACGGCACTACCTTGTTCCGCAAGGAAAGGTGAAAATCAATATCAACAACGGCACCCGCGAAATCGAAGTGCCCACAGGCGCAACGCTGCTCAACACCCTGCATGCCAATGGGGTGATGCTGTCGAGTGCATGCGGTGGAAAGGGCAGTTGCGGACAATGCAAAGTGCAAGTCGTGGAAGGTGGGGGCGAAATCCTGCCAACGGAGACCGTGCATTTCTCACGCCGCGAGCAACAAGACCACTGGAGACTCGGATGCCAGGTGAAAGTGAAAAACGACATGGAAATTGCCGTCCCCGACAGCGTGCTCAGCGTCAAAGAGTACGAATGCACGGTGGTGAGCAACAACCTTGTGTCGTCGTTTATCAAAGAATTTATTGTGGCTCTGCCTCCCGGAGAGCACATGGACTTCATCCCGGGTTCGTATGCACAAATACGCATACCCACTTACGAGATGGACTATGACAAGGACATCGACAAGGCCTCACTGGGCGAGTATCTGCCCACTTGGGAAAAGTACGACATGTTCTCGCTCAAGTGCCGGAACACCGAAGAAACGGTTCGCGCTTATTCTATGGCCAACTATCCTGCCGAGGGCGACCGGTTCATGCTCACAGTGCGCATTGCCACCCCACCCTTCAAGCCCAAAGACCAAGGCACGGGATTCATGGACGTGATGCCAGGCATTGCTTCCAGTTACATCTTTACCCTCAAGCCGGGTGACAAAGTCATCATGAGTGGCCCCTATGGCGACTTCCACCCCATTTTCGACTCCAAGAAAGAGATGATTTGGGTGGGCGGTGGCGCCGGCATGGCTCCGCTCAGGGCGCAAATCATGCACATGACCAAGACACTGAACACGCGTGACCGCGAGATGCACTACTTCTACGGCGCACGCTCACTGAGCGAAGTTTTCTACCTGGACGACTTCCTGCAAATCGAGAAGGATTTCCCCAACTTCCACTTCCATCTGGCACTGGACCGACCCGATCCGGCAGCCGACGAGGCCGGCGTGAAGTACACCCCAGGTTTTGTGGCTCCCGTGATGCGCGACACTTATCTTGCCGCACACGAGGCTCCCGAAGACTGCGAGTACTACATGTGTGGGCCAGCCATGATGAGCAAGACAGTCAACGACTTGCTGGATTCTCTGGGGGTGGATCCTGCAAGCATCCATTACGACAACTTTGGCTAACATCTCTCACGGATTGACTACAGTCCTTGGCATCCGCTCATGGATGTCAAGGACTTTTTTTTTGCATCAGAGTTCTGTTTTCAAGGAAAAAATTGTAATTTTGAGCAACAAAACACCATTTGATATGAACGAGAACAAAGTTGACACTTTTGTGGTGACCATTGGAAGGCAGTTTGGATGCGGGGGACGGGAAATTGGACGGCTCGTGGCACAAAAACTGGGCATTGGCTACTATGACAAGGAATTGCTCATCGAGGTGGCACAGCAAAGCGGCATGAGCAGCGACTACCTGGAAGCCGGCGATGAAATTGCCCCTCGGTTCATGACCAACCTGTGGTCATTTGGCTCGGTCATGAGCAGCGGAGGATATTTCGTGGGTGACAATGCGGCAGGTGGAGCCGAGATTTACCGGGCACAAAGTGAGGTGATGCGAACCCTTGCCGATCGTGGCCCATGCGTGATTGTGGGACGCACGGCCGACTATGTTCTGCGTGGATACTGCCCTGTGGTGAGCGTGTTCGTTCATGCCGACATCGAAGACCGGGCGCAACGCATCGTGGCGCGCGGCGATTGCGCCAACCATGACGAGGCCTTACAACTGGGCGAAAAGAAAAACCGCCTGCGGGCAGAGTTTTACAACTTCTACACCGACAAGCGATGGGGTGATGCGACCAGTTACGACTTGTGCATCAACTCAAGTGTGCTGGGTGAGGATGGAACAGCCAATGCCATTGTCGACTTCATTCGCCGATGGCATCAGTAACTGTCAACGAACGGCATCGTTCAGGATACAGCCTTCCAACAATTCACTCTGCTTGCGCCAATCTTTCGTGCGCAGATAATCCATGATGATGCGAGCATGGTCCAGATTGTGCATGTCACTGCCCAGCATATCAACCATGTGATGCTTGATGAGCCATATCACATTCTCACGCGCACCGGCACCAAAATACCCAGTGAGCGATAGGATGTTGATTTGGAACTTCACGCCCATCGAGTGCAGTTTCTCGTAACGCTGGCGACGGCGGCTGTAGTAGGAATAACGCTCAGGGTGCGCCAAAATGGGTTTATAACCACTCACCTGCAAGTCGAAGAGCATCTCGTCAAGTTCGAGCAATTCTTGCTGAAATGAAT
>CACZNP010000249.1 GCA_902782545.1 uncultured Bacteroidales bacterium | reverse complement strand
TCTGTCTGGTTGTCGGCTGCCGTTGAGAAGGTCTCGCTCTTCTTGCAAGGGATGGTGGTGTTGGCATCGATGAGTTTTGTCATCACGCCGCCCAGGGTCTCAATACCCACACTCAGTGGAACCACATCGAGCAGCAGCACGTCCTTCACGTCGCCGCTCAGCACACCACCTTGGATGGCGGCACCCACGGCCACGACCTCATCGGGGTTAACACCCTTAGACGGTGCTTTGCCAAAGAATTTCTCAACCACTTGCTGCACAGCGGGGATACGTGTCGAGCCACCCACCAGGATCACTTCGTTGATGTCGCTGGTGCTCAGGTTGGCATCGCGCAGGGCCTTGCGACAAGGCTCAATGGTTGCTTGAATCAAGTCATCGCATAGTTGCTCAAATTTAGCACGGGTTAGAGTCTTCACCAAGTGCTTGGGCATACCGTCCACCTGCATGATGTAAGGCAGGTTAATCTCGGTGCTCGATTGGCTGGACAACTCAATCTTGGCCTTCTCAGCGGCTTCTTTCAGACGTTGCAGGGCCATAGGATCCTTGCGGAGGTCCTGACCTTCTTGCGCTTGGAATTCCTCGGCAAGCCAGGTGATAATGCGCTGGTCAAAATCGTCGCCACCCAGATGGGTGTCGCCGTTGGTCGATTTCACCTCAAACACGCCATCACCCAATTCCAGAATCGAGATATCGAATGTACCTCCACCCAAGTCAAACACAGCGATGCGCTTGTCGCTCTGATCCTTGTCAAGGCCATAGGCCAAAGCGGCTGCGGTGGGCTCGTTCACGATGCGCTGCACCTTCAGACCGGCAATCTCACCTGCCTCTTTGGTGGCCTTGCGTTGTGAGTCGTTGAAGTAGGCGGGAACGGTGATCACAGCCTCGTCGACGGTGGTGCCCAAGTAATCCTCGGCAGTCTTCTTCATCTTTTGCAGAATCATGGCCGAAATCTCTTGCGGTGTGTACTGACGGCCACCAATCTCAACACGGGGTTGGTTGTTGCCGTTGTTCACCACTTTGTAAGGCATACGGTTCACATCACCTGTCACATGGTCGAAATTCTCGCCCATGAAGCGCTTGATTGAGAACACCGTGCCGGTGGGGTTCATAATGGCTTGGCGCTTGGCGGGATCACCCACGATGCGCTCACCATTGTCCTTGAATGCCACGACCGAGGGGGTCGTGTTACGTCCTTCACTGTTAGGTATCACAACTGGAGTCTTTCCCTCCAGGACCGAAACACACGAGTTGGTGGTTCCAAGGTCAATACCGATAATCTTTGCCATAGTTTATATTCCTTTCTTTATTTGTTAATATTCTGTTTTGTCCCGACTGCCACCACACATGGCGGGCAGCCGTCGCTATCCATATTGCAAACAGTGTGCCACCGCCCTGCCAACAGCCCTACCCTGTCACAATCTCTGACACATTGTCAGCAAAGACCCGTCTCGGTACCCACCAAGTGACAATTCCGACACCATGCCAACCCCGACATTCGTGGCCGAGATATTGCGTCGGTTGGAATTATATCGTAATTTTGCAGTCTGAAATGAGGGCTCATTTTTGATTACGTCACCTGGCAACAATTGATGGCTCTCTCACGGAATAATCAAACGCAACTGAAATGAAACTGGATTTCACCCAAATATTAAGCACGACGCTGGTGCTGTTGAGCATCATCGACATTGTTGGTTCCGTCCCCATCATCTTGCAGTTGAGGGAGCGTGGCAGAGAAGTGAATGCGTGGAAAGCCACCATCTATTCTACGCTTGTGATGTTGGTGTTTTATTACTGTGGGTATTGGATTCTCGGTTTGTTCAACTGCAACATTCAGTCCTTTGCGGCGGCAGGAGGATTTCTCATGTTCTTGATGGCACTTGAAATGATCCTCGACGTCGAGATTTTCAAGAACTCGGGAGGTCCTTCAAAAGGAGCCACCATCATACCCCTTGTCTTTCCGCTGATTGCCGGAGCCGGCGTGCTGACGACCCTCATCTCGTTAAAGGCCATGTATGCCGACATAAACATCCTCATCGGTCTGTTTTTTAACATGATATGGGTGTATTTTGTTATCCGTTCGACAAAAAAAGTGCAACAATTCCTGGGCGAAAGTGGCATTTTCTTTATGCGTAAATTTTTCGGAATCATTTTGTTGGCCATGTCCGTTAAAATGGTAACTGAAAATTTGTCAAAACTGTTTTGATCCACATCGCTGGTTAAACACACACATAGCATTGATGAGCATCAAGCGCTTTGGGACCATGTGGAACTCGGCATTAGCGATATTGCAAATGCCGATTTTCATTTTCTTACCGATTTTCACAAAGATTTAGACAGAATTAGGTCGGTAAAAGAATAAAAAATCGTAACTTTGTACGTTTTTAATATAAGTAGAGAAAATTCATTCATTCACTAAATAACTTAATTAAACAACAAAATTATGCAGATTTCACACATCGAACATGTTGGAATTGCCGTCACCAGTTTGGAGGAGGCCATTCCTTTCTATGAGAATTTACTGGGTTTCAAATGCTTTGCTATCGAAGAGGT
>CACZNP010000248.1 GCA_902782545.1 uncultured Bacteroidales bacterium | reverse complement strand
CGAGATTCTGTTTTTTCGTGATGCTGCTGTCGGCCACTTTGTTGTCGCAAGCCGACATACCTACCGGTTACTACAGCACGCTGACCAACAAGTCCAGCCAGTCGCTGAAAAATGCCATTCACGACCTTTTGTATAACCACACCGTGGTGGACTACGGCAATTTGTGGTATTATTTCCCTCACACCGATTGCAGGCTCGACAATCCTTCGCGAGTGTGGGACATGTACAGCAACAAGAATTATTACTTCAATGGTACTCGTTCGGTGAGTGGCATGAACAAAGAGCACTCTTTTCCCAAGAGTTGGTGGGGTGGTGATGACAAAGTGCCGGCCTATACCGACTTGAACCACTTGTATCCCAGTGACGCCGATGCCAACATGGCCAAACTCAACTGGCCATTGGGAGAGGTGTCGACAATTGACTTTGACAACGGGGTGACCCGGACTGGTGCCCCGGTCAATGGACAGGGTGGTGGGGCCAGTGTGGTCTTTGAGCCGGGTGACGAATACAAAGGCGACTTTGCCCGCACCTATTTTTATATGGCCGTTTGCTATCAGAACCTATCGTGGAAATACACCTACATGGTGAACAATGCAACGTGGCTCACGCTCAACCAGTGGTCCATCAACCTTTTGCTCAAGTGGGCGCGTCAAGACCCCGTGAGTGAAAAGGAGAAAGTGCGCAATGAAGAGGTGTACCGCATTCAGAACAACCGAAACCCCTTCATCGACTATCCCGATTTGTGTGAATACATTTGGGGTAGCAAGCAGGGTGAACAGTTCGACCCGGGAAATAACGACCCTGGCACTCCCGAACTCATTAATCCCACACAGGGCACACTGGTCGACTTTGGAGAGGTGGCCCTCGGCACATCCAAGCAAATGGTGGTCTATGTCAAAGGTTTACACTTGACCAACTCGCTGAGTGTTCAACTCTATCGCGCCGACTACAAGATGTTTTCCATCCCCGTGTCATCGATTGACCGTACGGCAGCCAACAGCGACGACGGTTATGCGCTGGTCATCACCTACACTCCCACAGCGTTGGGCGAGCACTCGGCCAAATTGCTCTTGAGTGATGGCGGACTGGTGGGCAGCGTGGGAGTTGACTTGAGGGCAACCTGCGTGGAGCCTCCTTCACTGTCGGCAATTGTGGCATTGCCTGCCACGAATGTGTCGCCCACATCGTTCACGGCCAATTGGCGAGCCACCGACGACGAGATTGACAGTTATTTGCTCAATGTCACCGAGTACGACGTGAACAACAACCCTCAGTCCACAGTCGTTTACAACACCGATGAGACGAGTTATGTCTTCGACGAGCGCAAAGCAGGGTGTTCTTACAGTTACACCGTCCAGTCGAGCCGACTGGGTTACACCAGTGTGGAGTCGAATGTGATCAATGTGGACATCACGGGCATTACGGGTGTGAATGCCGACCGCCCGATGGCCTACATTACATTGCCCGATGGCTTGTTGGTGAAGTGCAGTGAGCCACTCCATGGGGTGAAAATCTACAATCCTGCCGGCCAACTGGTGCGTGACATCGCTGTGGTCGACAATGACGACATCATTTACCTGCCTGCCGGTGTCTATATCCTGACCATTGCCGGCAACCGCCGCGCCGTCAAGGTGGTCATTCCTTGATGGTGATGGTGAACCGCAAAAAAACTCCCGAGAACACGTTTCTCGGGAGTTTTTTTGGCTTTGGGGTGCTGAGTCGCGGCTCTATTGCTTCTCTACCAGGGTCATTCCATGGCGCAGAGCCTGCTCGTTTTGCGGCAGCAGTTTCCAGTGGCGCTCAGGTAAAGATTTTTTGAGCCCTCGCAACACATTCTCCACCGTGACGATGGGTTTGATGGCGAGCAGGGCCCCCAGCACAATCATGTTGTACGATTTGGCGTTCTTCAGTTCAAAGGTGGCCTCCATGGCATCGATGCGGAACACGCGAATGTCTTTGCGCGTGGGTGCTTTGTGAATGCCGTAACTGTCGTAGATCAGCACGCCACCAGGTTTCACCTTGCTCTCGAATCGGTCCAGACTCTGCTGGTTGAGCACCACCACCGTGTCGTATTCGTTGAGGATGGGCGAACTGATGCGCTCATCGCTCAGAATCACGGTCACGTTGGCGGTACCACCGCGTTGTTCCGGTCCGTACGATGGCAACCAAGTCACCTCTTTGTCCTCCATGAGTCCCGAGTAGGCAAGAATTTTGCCCATCGAGAGCACTCCTTGTCCACCAAATCCTGCTATGATGATTTCTTCTTTCATGGTCAAACTAATTTAATGAATTATCCGTTATCCTTCATGTCGCCCAGGGGGTATTTCTCAAACATGTGCTCCACCATCCACTCGTTGGCTTGTTGCGGAGTGAGTTTCCATCCCGAGTTGCAGGTGCTCACAATCTCCACCACGCTGGTGCCTTTGCCTTGCATGGAGTTCTCGAATGCCTTGCGGATGGCCTTTTTGGCTTTGCGCACGGCGGCGGGTGTGTGCACGCTCTGGCGGGTCACATAGCAAGTGCCGTCGAGTTGTGCCAGCAGCGGGGTGATGGACAGCGGATAGCCGTTCAAATCGGCTCGCCGGCCATAGGGGCAAGTGGCCGTCTTTTGTCCCAGCAGGGTGGTGGGCGCCATTTGTCCTCCGGT
>CACZNP010000247.1 GCA_902782545.1 uncultured Bacteroidales bacterium | reverse complement strand
TCCAAGATGGCGAATGCAAACCATTGTCATTATCATAATTCAGATAAAATGTTGTGTTCTCGGCTTTGAAGCAAATGTAGAACGAGTCGCCGCTACCCATCTCAACGTAGTTGATGTTTGATTGCGACATATTGTCGGTAAACAAGTATCCGCCACTCATGTATTTTCTCTTTGCCTTGTTGAAAATCAATGTTTTGCCCGATGGGGCTGTCACAAAGCACCACAAATAAGCATCATCGGCCGTGGCGGTAGAACTCGCCTCCACATCGGTCCATTCCCCAGAATTGGCATACAGAAACTTGCCGTTGATTTTCAACAGGTACCAATGAATGGGATAAGTCGATGGACTGGACGTTGCCACAAACGGCAACGCCTGCAAGAAAACCGGCAATAACAAAGCCACAATTGAAAAATATTTTCTCATTACACTAATTTTTTGATAAATATCATCAATCATGGAATAATTTTCACATTTTCCATGCTTAGAATATGCAAAAATAAGTAAAAGGGGCAAAGATTCCAAAGCACAAGGAGCAAAGTTGGTTGCACTTTTGTAAAATGCAACCATTTTGACAAAAAATGTAACCACCCTAACAAAAATGCAACCAAAAAAACGGGCAAAATGAAGAAAATGTAACAAGAATGGGTTATATTTGCACCATGGAACAGTTGTATCGCATCTTGGATGCATTTTTTGCACCAGGCATTTTGGCGGGGATGTCGGTGTGTCTTTTCTTTCTTTATATCCCCCCAAAAGCCGCTCTGCGCAACTACCGCATGGCGCGTTACGTCATGGGCACGGCCTATTTGTTCTATGCCATTTGCATTTACATGGAGTATCATGTGTTCAACGCCGAGGACATCGACACGCTGGCAAGGCCCATCATACTGTTTGTGGCATGTTTTCAGGCGTTCCTGTTCACCTACACGCTCATTACCCTCATCCGCTTGAACTACGTCACCCTGCACAAGGTGCTGCTTGAAGTGACACCCATCGTGATTATGACGGGGGCGTTGTTTGTTGCCTACATGCTCTATCCTGGCGCTGTGGCTCAGTGGGTTTTCTGGTTGTCGGCAGTGTTTTATGTGGGTTTGTTGGTGCGATACGTGGTGCTTTTCACCGGCGAGTACCGGCGCTATGAGATGCAAATGGACAATTTTTTCTCCGACGAGGACTCCCGCCGCCTGCACTGGGTGAAGCGGTCATTCTTCATTTCGCTGGCTGTGGGAGTGCTGGCCTTGGTCTATGCATTGTTGCCCATTGCACCCTTTGGGCTCGTGTTTATGGTCATCGTCATCATTTTCTACACCGCCTTCGGAGTGAGGTTCATCAATTACGCCTTGCAATTCCAGTGGATAGAGACAGCCATCACCAACGACAACGCATTAACCGACGACATGCCTCAACAGGTTGAAGGATACATGGAACTGATGCTCCGCGTCGATGCGCTGATGCAACAAGACAAACTGTACCGCAAGAGCGACTTGTCGATCAATGACATTGCCGAGCGCTTGGGAGAACGCGCACGCGCGATTTCATCGACTATCAGCACATCCCGACAGATGAATTTCAAGACTTACGTCAACGAGTTCCGTGTGCTCGAAGCCAAGCGCTTGCTCGATGAGGACAAGGAGAATGGCCGCACCATCGATGCCATTGCCAGCGAATCGGGTTTTACGGGTCGCACCAATTTCTACCGGGTGTTCAAGCGCTCACAAGGCATTTCGCCCACCGACTACCGCTTGCGCCATTAAAAAAGCCATCAAAGAAACATGTCCTTTGATGGCTTGCCTTGATGCGTAAAGAAATCACTCAAATTCAAACAGACTGGAAAAGCCTGTGACCTTGAACACGTTGGCAATATCGTCATTAATGCCCTTGATAATGACTTTGCCGCCGCGCGATTTCACGGCCTTGAGCAGGGTGAGGAACAATCGCAGGCCTGCCGATGCAATGTACTCAAGTTCAGTGCAGTCGAGCAAGACATCTTGATTCTCTACTTGGAATGCCGGTTCCATGGCCTTTTCGGCTTCAACGGCTGCCAGCGTGTCGAGTTGGCCCACCAGTTTAGCGACCAACCGTCCATCGATTTCGTTGATAGTTGTTGTCATAACGTCATAGATTATTTGTTGTTTATTTTCATTTTCGTTGGTTGTATCTTCGCACACGGTAAGAACATAACCGGGCCTCACCGTGCTGGTGAATTGACAATTGGCGGCATACGCCAAAACTTGAGGCAGGTCGTCGGTCAGGCCAGTTCTCCGCATCTTGAACAGACTCTCTTTCATGGTCCATAGCCGTGCAAATTCCACCTCGGGCCGGGTGCTTGCGGCAATGAGTCGCTGCTCGGACTCGCTCATGGTGTGTTGCACCACATCCTCTTCCAGCGGTGCCACACACTCCACATCCACCCCAACGGGATGGGTGGCTGTCGCACATGCTGCCACTGGGCCGCTATGACTCAGCGACAAGTGGATGCCATCAAGCCCCTGTAACAAGGGCTTGCCATCATGCCTCCGCACCAGCCTTGGCGAATCGTCCCATCCATGCTCCAGCCGCAAAGCCCTCGCCAGCAACAAATAAGCCGAAATGCTGTTGCGGCGGTCCTCAATGCGGCGCAACTTGAGCACATGGGCACAACGGTCGGCAGGCAACAATGGCAGAGCCATCGCCACATCGAGCCGTCCGGTATGTTCGTCCACACAGACCATGCAAGAATCACTGTGGATTATTGAGTTCAAACTTGATTTTCATCGCCTTGTGCAACACCACAATGGCAATCATTTCGATGATGTACGCTATGAGGTAACTGTACCACATGGCATTGGGCCAATAGCGTGAAACAATCCAAAGCACGGGTATCACAGTGAGCGACAAGGCAAACGAGATGAACAGCGCCATGCGGTGTTGGGCAAAGAGTTTGTAGACAATCATCACCGTGTAGATGTAACAGAACGGGATGAAACTCAGCGCAAAGATGCGCAAGGCATGGTTGCACTGACTGATTTGCTCCGGTTCATTGGCACCAAACAACTCGGCAATGCTTTGAGGAGCGACCCAAACATACACACAGGTCACAGCCATGGAGATGGTGATAAACCAAAAAGCCTTGGTCAGCACCAAGCGAAATCCCTCTTCGTTTTTCTCGCCAACCTGCACAGCACCCAACGTTTGCAGTGTGCGACAAGTGCCAGCCAGGAACAGGTTATAGATTTGAAGCAGGTTCATGCACACGGCAAACACAAACAGGCCCACTCTTCCCGCCGTCTGTCCGATGATGGTGTTGGCACTGTAAAGAAGTAGCGTCAAGCAAATCGATGCCACGGCCAGCGGAGCACCTTGAGAGATGACATTGCGCCACTCACTGGCACCATAGGCACCTTTCAGCGACAGATGACAGTCGGCATAACCAAAGTGACGAAGCATCAAGGCTATACCCACCAAATGTCCCATGACCGTTGCCGTGGAAGAACCGGCGATGCCCCAGCCAAAATATTTGATAAACACATAGTTGAGCACCAAATTCACCACATTGTCCACAATCACAGCCAAGGATACCAAACGGGGACTGCCGTCGGTGTTCACCATCATGGAGAGGTGCCAGAACAACAGGTAGGCCGGTGCACCGATGAGCACCACCCGCATATACTGTGTGGTGAGCGGCAACAAGGCGTCATTGTGACACAAAAGGCGAGTGGCTTGTTCGGGGGCAAACAACCCGATGCACATAAACAACAAACCTATCATCACACAACCCAGCGTCACTTGCTTGAAGATGCGGCGCACGCGGTCATGGTTCTTCTGTCCAAGCGAGAACCCCAGCAACATTCCTCCACCACTGCTGATGAGCATACTGATGGTGAACAAGAACTGTATCACCGGGCGAGTGAGGTTGATTGCGCTCACACCGTCGCTGCTCACCAAGTTGCCCACAATGATGCCCCCCACCACGTTGCCCAAGCAACCCGACAGGGCTATCAATATCGAGGACCACAGGAACCGCCAAAAGCGGGTGGTGAGTTCTTTTTTCTCGGTAGTATCCATTGTCTAATCCATTTAATCAATCAAAGAAGCCCAGTCCGTTGATGGCAACAAGCATGCGTTGCACATAGTCCCACGAAGTGGGATTCCACATGTAATCCATGCGGTAAAGCACTTGCGTGGTGTAGTCGTTGTCACGTGCCACATCGGCAGTCTTCTGGCCGTGCGCCATGTCTTGATAGGCCAGCAAGCCCGACATTTGCGCCGCTTTCACGGGGTCGTTGCCTGCTTCTTCCATCGCACGGGCAAATTCCTCCTGCTCCACAAAGCGGATGCCACCCGTCACGCGCGACAATCCTTCAAGGACATCGCCCAACAACTGTGTGTGATTGTTGAACGGGTGGAACACACAACACCCACGCGGCGTGGACGCCAGCAGCACAATGGCGCGGCTCACCTCGTTGATGGGCGAGAACTCCACGCGCTTGTTGCGCATGCTGTGCGGACAGCAACCCAGCATGTTGTAGATGCGGATGCGACCCATGAACGAGTTGGTCTGGAAATTCATTTGGAACTCGCCGTCGGTGCTGCGGGCCGCCAAATTGCCC
>CACZNP010000246.1 GCA_902782545.1 uncultured Bacteroidales bacterium | reverse complement strand
CCCGATGCCGGCAAGTATGAGACTGTGACCATTCCTGCCCGCCACTTGACCGTGGCAAAGGGTGAGGGTGCCCCCAGCAATCATTACCGGCTCAAAAACATGGACATCCGCCACATCAAAACCGGCGACCTGGCATTGAAACGGGAGCACCATTATGTGGTGGAGAACTGGGCCTACTGGTTGTGGTACATTGTGCCGCTATTGCTCATGGCAGGACTGATGGTCTATTATCGCAAGCAACTCCGTGAGCGTGCTGACGTGCGACTGATGCGCACCAAGCGTGCCAATAAGGTGGCCAGCCGCCGCTTGAAGGTGGCTCAATCGCTTGCCGCCTCGGGCGATAAGACAGCATTTTATGCCGAGTTGCTCAAGGCTGTTTGGGGCTATTTGAGCGACAAATTGAGCATTCCGGTGAGCGAGTTGAGCAAGGATAATATTGCCAGTGAACTGGAAACCTACGGAGTGGATGAGGAGTTGCGCCAACAAACACTCACCTTGCTGGACAATGCCGAGTTTGCACAGTATGCCCCGGAACTGGCCCATCAGGACATGAATCAAATGCTTGACGAGACGGCCCGGGTTATTGACAGTCTGGAACGTGTTAAAAAGAAGAAAGGATGAATCGATGAGAACGCTATACACTATACTGCTGCTGCTCTTGTTGTGGCCATGCACGCAAGCGGCCGACCCCCTGGCCGGTGCCGCCCAAGCCTATGACAAAGAACTCTATAACGATGCGCTCAAACTCTATCTTGATGCCGAGCGCACCGTGGGGACCTCCTCTTCGCTGTGCTATAACATAGGCAACACCTATTACAAACTCAAGGACAATGCCCGCGCCATTCTTTACTATGAGCGTGCCTTGCTCCTTGACCCTGCCAATGGCGATGCCCGTTTCAATTTGGAATTTGTGCGGGAGAAAGCACAAATCAGCGAAGACAGTGGGGGCTCTTATTTCACCGATTGGATTGCGGGCATGGTGAGCCGGTTGTCGAGTAACACATGGGCAACGGTGGCCATCGTGTCGTTTTTGCTTTTACTGCTGGCTGTGGCGGCCTATCTGTTCTTCGACAGTGTGGTCTTGCGCAAAATAGGTTTCTTCGGTGGTATGGTTCTGCTGGTGTTGACTGTGCTGGCCAATGTCGCTGCCTATTATGTCCACGGCAAGGCCATTCATCACGATACGGCCATTGTCGTGGTCGAGCAGGCCACGCTCAGCACGGCACCGCGTGTTCCCAAGGACAAGAGTGAGGAAGCCATGTTGCTGGGATCGGGCCACAAGGTTCAGATTGTGGACTCGGTGGTGAACGGTGGCACCAAGTGGCTCGATGTGCGAACCGCCGACGGACATCGTGCATGGATAACCAGTAAAGATGTTGAGGTGATATGATAGAATACCTCAGTGGTTTGGACACACAGGCTTTCACCGCCATCAATGCATGGCACGTGGGTTATGTTGACAATTTCATGTGGATTGCCTCGTCGCGGCTCGCGTGGCTGTTGTGCATAGTGGCGGTGGCTGTGATGATGTTGCGCAAAGGTTGGCGTCACGGTTTGCTGGCGTTGATTGCCATTGCCCTGGTAGTGCTTGTGGCCGACCAGGTGTCATCGGGGCTTATCAAGCAAATGGTGGAGCGGCTTCGCCCATCGCACAATCCAAATCTTGCGGCCACCATCCATTTGGTGCGTGGCTACCAGGGTGGCTTGTACGGCTTCGTATCGAGTCACGCGGCCAATTCGGTGGCTTCGTGTCTGTTGCTGTCGTTGATGATGCGTCGGCGTGGCGTGGTGTTGTCGCTGCTGTTGTGGACAGTTCTGCAGTGCTACAGTCGGGTCTATCTCGGGGTTCATTATCCTGGCGACATTGCGGGCGGACTGCTTGTGGGCAGTGCCGTTGCGATGGCCGTTTACCCCTTGTGGCGCTGGTGCAGTGTGAAACTGTGCGGAGAGGTGACCGCTTTTGGCTCGCGTGATGCCTGTTTGGTGGTTTCCGCCGTTTTGCTGTCGCTGCTGGTTATCGCTGTAATGGCAATTTTCATGTGAATTTTTTAAACCCAAATAGAATTATCAAATCATTAATAAATTATGCCAAGAACAATCACATTCAACCAATTGCGTGCCATCAAGGCACAATTGCCCGAAGGGTCCATCCACGACATTGCCGACCGCTTGAACATGAGCGTACAAAGTGTCCGCAATTACTTTGGTGGTACCGACTATGATGCCGGAGAGACCCAAGGCCTGCACATTGAGCCAGGCCCCGGTGGAGGCTTTGTGACCCTTGACGACCCCACTATCCTGGACATGGCACTTGCCATCCTGGAGAAGAACAAATAGTCCTGCTCCGTTTTTTTGCCATTCAGCCCGATTGGCATGCCTGGAATGATCACATATGTGCGACGGCACTGGGTGGGGATATTCCTCTCCGTCTATGCGGTGGTGTTGATGTTATTTGTTTCGCACGACAGTTTTTTGTGCGACATCACCCATCACCGCGATGCCATTTGGTTTTTCACTTGCGGCAAGGCATGGATGAACGGCATGGTGCCCTATGTGGACTTTGCCGACTCCAAAGGCCCTCTCATGTGGCTTGTCTACGGTGTGGGCTATCTGTTGAGTCCGCGCAACCTGGCAGGTGTGTGGGTGATCACTTGCCTGCTCTATGCCACCATTTATCTGCTCTTGTATCGCACAGTGCGGTTGTTTGTCTCATCACGGCGCTCGGCAGTGCTGGCGGTGGTGGCGATGAACTTGTCGTTTTTCTTCACCTATATGCACAACGAAACGCGTTGTGAGGACTTCAACCTGCTGTTCATTGTGTGGTCGCTCTATTACGTGTGCCGTATTCTCTATGCCCATGACCGTTCATGCTTGTCGAGTGCATCGGCTGTGTTGGGCGTGAGTGCTGCAGCCACCCTGCTCATCAAGTACAATGCCACGGTGATGCTGCTGGCTTTTGCCGCGGTGGTGTGGGTGGCCGCCTATCGTGAGCGACGGTTGTTGCGTTCATGCTTGCTCATGGCTGCGGGTGCTGCCGCGGTGTTGCTTCCGTTCGCGGTCTATATGCTTGCAGTGGGATGCTTCGATGATTTCCTGTACGATTATTTCATTATCACGCCTTACACACTTGTCAACGCAGTGGCCGTGAGGGGCACAGTGTGGAGCAGGCTCTATTTGAGTCGTGAGACCTGCGTGCCGTTTTTCACTCTTTTGGGACTTTGCGTGTTGGTGTTTGGGCTTGTACACACACGGTTGAGGACGGTAGAGCGCTGGTTTCCGCTGGTTGGCTTGCTGTGGTTCTTTGCGGTGGCGCTGGTGAATGGAGTGTATTTGTATTATTTTTATCCTTGTAGTGTGTTTGCGCTGTTCGGCCTTATCACCGTTATCCAGGAGGGGGCATCCGGCCTTGGCCCCATCAGGTGGTGGCTGTGCGTGATGGCCATTACCGCCACGGTGGTGGCCATGAGCCTGACCTGCCGTCCAAACATCATGATTTGGGAAGATTCGCCCGTGCGGCAGGCTATGCAACGTTACACTTCGCTCATGCGCAGCGCCCATGTGGAAAAACCGCGCGTAATCTATTACAACAACATTTTCTATATCGACTTCGGGATGCCCCTTGAGGCATTGCCGGGCTGCAAATACTGGGTCAAGCAAACAGGGGCCACTCCAGCAATGGTCGAGAACCAAATTCAGGCCATTGAGCACGACCGCGCCGATTTTGTCTTTGCACTCGACAACGAGGAAAACCGCACTTTCTTCGATAGCCTGGGCTACACACGTTACACCGACGACCAATTCCGCTTGGACCTGTACACGAAGCACATTCTGCAACCATCCCCAGCCGGAGTCAGCGCGGAAGAGTAATGCTTGCCCCCTGCGGCAGGTAGAGGCATTGCCCATGAGCGGGGTGCTGATAGAGGGCAAATTGTGTGGCCTCGCTGTCGCGTCCCCACATGTGCATGGGAATAAAGAGGTCGCAAGGAACGGCTTGCAGAAATTCGCGTGCTCCGCGTGCGAAGTCACCTCCCAAATTGGGGATGACGGGGAACATGGCCAGGTCGAGGTGGCTGACTTGGGCTTTGATGGTGTGCAACACAGCCTGCCAGTCGCCGATGGCTTTCCGTCGCTGGTTTTCCGTCTGCTCATGTTCCGTGGCCCAGCAATTCAGGTCTCCGGCATGGAAAATGCGCTTGCCGTTGGCTTGAACCAGGAAACTGTCCCCGGCATCAGTCGAACCAAATGCATGCACGTCCACATGCCCGTCGCTCCAATCCTTTCCCGGGCTCAAGAACGTGATGGGGAGGATGTCGGTGTGGAGATGTCGCTGGAGTTTGCGTCGGCATTCGTTAGCGATGATATACCGTGCGATGGGGTAGCGGCCCACCCACCCGAAGATGTCGGGATTCAGATGGTCTCGGTGGCTGTGAGAGACAAAGACGTAAATCGCCTTGGCGCGCTCCAGGATGGCTGTGAGCACCCCTTCGTGGTCGGTATAGTAATCAAAGATGAGAGTGGTCGATGCCGTCTCGATGGCAAAGCCACTATGGCCTATGCAAGTGATTGTGTTCATGAGCCCAGCCTCATGGTCAGGGCAATGCGTTGCCGGTCCAAGTCCACTTTGGTGACTCTCACTCGCACGACTTGCCCGATTTTCACGACATCGGAGGGCGATTTGACGCGACGGTCAGCGAGTTGGCTCACATGGACCAATCCTTCCTTGTGGACACCGATATCGACAAATGCGCCAAAGTCGGTGACATTGGTCACTTTGCCGTTCAGTTCCATGCCCACGCGCACGTCCTTGATGTCGGTGACATTCTCATCAAACTCCACTTCCTGGGCGGTTGCGCGCGGATCACGTCCAGGTTTTTCGAGTTCGTTCATGATGTCGTTCAAGGTGGGCATGCCCACATCGCCGCTCACGTAGCGGCCAAGGTCGATTTTAGCCCGCTGCTGCTTGTCGTTGATAAGGTCGGCCACGGTGCAATGGCAGTCGTGGGCCATGTGCTCAACCAGTTCATACCGCTCGGGATGGACGGCCGAGTTGTCGAGAGGGTTGTCGCTCTCGGGAATGCGGAGGAATCCGGCGGCCTGTGTGAATGTCTTCGCGCCGAGTTTGGGCACCTTGAGTATGTCCTTGCGCGAGGTGAAATCGCCGTTTTGTGCCCGGTAGTCCACAATGTTCTGTGCGAGAGCCGGCCCCACACCAGCCACGTAGGTGAGCAGTTGGCGCGAGGCGGTGTTGATGTTCACACCCACACTGTTCACGCAACTTTCCACTGTGAATTGCAGTGCTTCTTTGAGCCGTGTTTGGTCCACATCATGTTGGTATTGTCCCACACCGATGGATTTCGGGTCAATTTTCACCAACTCGGCAAGCGGGTCGAGCAACCGCCGTCCGATGGAAACAGCGCCACGCACGGTCACATCGTGGTTGGGGAACTCATCGCGGGCTATTTTCGAGGCTGAGTAGACCGAAGCCCCGTTCTCGCTCACCACATGCACGGTGACGGGCCGTGGCAGGTGCAACCGCTTGAGAAACCGCTCGGTCTCGCGACTGGCAGTGCCGTTGCCCACGGCGATGGCATCCACTTTGTACTTCTGCACCAGTTGGGTGACGGTGGCTGCTGCCCCGTCCACGTCGTAGTGTGGAGCGGTGGGATAAATCACATCGTGGTGCAGTAGGTTGCCCTGTTCATCGAGGCACACCACCTTGCAGCCAGTGCGGAAACCTGGGTCCACAGCCAGAATGCGCTGGCGTCCCAGCGGTGGCGCAAACAGCAATTGCCTCACGTTTTGGGCGAAAGTGTCGATGGCGCGTGTGTCGGCTTTCTCTTTGGCAATGGTAGCGAATTCGGTCTCAATCGACGGCTTGATGAGTCGCTTGTAACTGTCGGTGGCTGCCTGTTCGACCAGTTGGGCTGTCTCGCCAGACCCCTTCACCACAATTCGGCACACGTTGTTGATGGTGCGCTCGTCGTCGACGTCGATGCTCACGCGCAAGAATCCCTCGTTCTCGCCACGGCGCATGGCCAGCAACTGGTGCGACGGAATGCGCTTGAGGGGGCATGAGAAGTCGTAGTAACTCTCGTAGTTGCGGCCTTCGATTTCCTTGCCCTTGACCACAGCCGACTTGACCATGGCCCCGAAACGGAACGCGCTGCGCACGGTGTTGCGCACGCGCTCATTCTCGCTCACCCACTCGGCAACGATGTCCTGTGCGCCGGCAATGGCTGCCGCTGCATCGGGCACATCGTCGTTGACAAATTGGCTGGCGCGGCGCTCGATGTTGCTCTCGCGCTGTGCCATGATGATGCGTGCCAGCGGCTCCAGGCCACGCTGCCGTGCTGCCTCGGCGCGTGTTTTGCGCTTGGGCTTGTAGGGCAGGTAGATGTCCTCGAGCACAGTGGCATCCCAGCAGGCGTTGATGCGTGCTGCCAGTTCCGGCGTGAGTTTGTCTTGTGCCTCGATGGTCTTGAGGATGGTGGCGCGGCGTTTCTCCAACTCATGGTAGTAACGCAACCGTTGGTCCACACTCTGTATGGACTCGTCGTCGAGGCTGCCGGTGGCTTCCTTGCGGTAACGGCTGATGAACGGGATGGTGGCCCCATCATCAAGCAGGCTCACGGTGCCGGCCACTTGATGGATGGGAATGTTCAGTTCCTGCGAAATGAGTTCAGTGATTTTGCTGGCCATATCGGGTCAAGGTTTGCGTTTGAGGGTTATCAATGTGATTTCGGGGGTGGCACCTATGCGCATGGGCACGCCCACCATGCCCAATCCAATGTTCACGTACAGGTTCTGGTGTCCCTCGCTGTAGAGACCGCCCCATTCTTTGTAGCGCCAAGCCGATGGCGACCAGCGGTGTCCCATGAACGAAAGCATGAACTGCATGGCATGGGTGTGTCCAGCGAGCATCAGGTCAATGTTGGTGTCCTTCAGCACGGTGGCTCGCCAGGCATAGGGGTTGTGCTGCATGCACACTTTGAACAGGCTGTCGTTCAGGGTGGGGTAGGCGCGTGAGAAACTGCCGTAGATAGGGAATGGCGGGTCACCATAGTTCTCGGTGCCAATCATGGCGATGCTGTCGTTTCCCCGCACCAGGAGGCGGTGCTCGTCGTTGAGCAGTTGCCATCCCATGCCTGTCTGCATGTCGCACAATGCTTTGCGGTCGGCCATTTTTTCGGCTTCGGTGATTCCGGGTACATAATCGTCATAGTCATGGTTGCCCAAGATGGAAAAAACTCCGTCCGGGGCTTGAACACGCTGCAATACCGCCAAGTGGGGTGCCGCCTCACTGCTCACACGGCTCACCAGGTCGCCGGTGAAGCACACCGCATCGGGGTGCAGGTCGTTGATGGCATCGACAAATGCGCTCACAATGGTGGTGTCGCTGCCATAGGTGCCCAGGTGGGCATCGCTGAAGTGAACCAGGCGGTAGCCATCAAAGGTCTCTGGCAACCGTTCGCTTGCAATGGTGATTTCATTCACCTGAATGGATCTGGGGGTGATAAATGTTCCCCACAGCATGGTGCCTGCAACCAATGCCCCCACACCGCAGGCGAGCCACTTGGACAATGGATAGAACAGTAGCCCCAGGTATTTGGGAACATAGCACAGGAAAAAGGCCCACAGCAGCCACATCACCGCGCGGAACTCATTGTTGGTGCCCCCTGGTGAGCGCATCATGACAATGATTGCAAGAATGGCAAACAACAAGCCCACCGACAGCCCCACATGCATCCACGCCACCAGGCGGTGGCGCGATTTCATGAGCCGTCGATAGATGAAAGTGTCAATGGCCACGTTGGCCACGACCAGCAGTGCCAGCGGCAACCACAGGATTTTCATTGCTGCGCTTCGAGTTGGTTGGTGAGCGGGTTAGAATACATCTGCAACATCTTGTTGTACATGTAGAATCGGTCAAACTCGCTCAGTTTCAAGCCTTGTGTCTTGTCGATTTGCTCACTCAGATACTTGGTGAAGGCTTCGCGCTCCTCGTCGGTGTACTGGTCGGCAAACTGCTTGTCGTCATAGAGGATGTCGTGGGCAATGTAGTTGGTCTTGAAAATCTTGTAGTTGCTGTGAATCGCGTTATCGATGATGTTGCACACACGCCTGAGTACCAGGAACTTGTCGAGGTCGGCGGGAATCTGGTCGAGCTGCTCGTTGATGCAGGGCGTGAAGGCATAGTGAATGTGGCCCTTGTAGCCCATGATGCCGGTGCGCATGCTCTCGAGGTCGTCGTCTTGCGACTTCTTGAAGTTGGGGTCCTTGCTCTTGTGCAGGAATTCCTTGGCCTTAAGGTAGTCGTTGGGGTCGTACTCGTAGCTGATGGCGATGGGCACAATATTGAGTTCCTT
>CACZNP010000245.1 GCA_902782545.1 uncultured Bacteroidales bacterium | reverse complement strand
TGGTGTGAGTATTACAAATATGATGCGAGCCTTGCGTGACCATTTCGGCTACAGCAAGGCTATGACCTATTACAGCCGCAGTGGATATAACATCACCGATTGGGAGAAACTTCTCGATAACGAAATCGACAATAACCGTCCCGTGTTGTATAGCGGTTACACTCCTTCGGGAGGACATGCATTTGTCTTCGACGGATATGACCGAAATGGATATTACCATGTGAACTGGGGGTGGGGTGGCTCCAGCAATGGGTATTTTCTGCTGACGGCGCTCAATCCCAAGGAACAGGGAGCCGGCTCGTACGAAGGCGGCTACAATATCAGACAGGAAATCGTGGTAGGCATCCAACCCGATCAAGGAGAGCCTGAACCTGAAAAATGGCTGAAACTTGCCTGCTCGCATTTTGGATGTGCCGACGCTCAAGTGAATCTTGGCCAACCTGCCTCCATGATTATGGAAGGACTTTCTGTTTTCGGCCAAGGATATGAACCCAGAGTTTCAGTCAGTCTGTTGTTTTTCCTGACCGATGTGAACAGCCAGCAGTTGGAAGATGTCACAAGCGCAAACTCAAAAGCGTATTCATTGAAGACGAATGTGAATTATACCTTTAATGAGAATACCAACCGAACCACCTATACACCCTCTACATCCTTGCCCAACGGCGACTACTTCCTCTGGCTCATGTACTACATCTATGATTCTGGCATGACCAGTTATGAGGTCTACGATCACACCGACTTGGTTCCAGGCTACATCTATGCCCGTGTGAGAGACGGGGTGATGTACTTCAGCGAGAAACCTTTGCCAAGCGGTGACTTGTCGCTTAAGAATGTTGACATGCCTTCCCAGGTGGGCACCGAATGCCAGTTCGAGGTGAGTGCCACAATCCACAACAATGGCGATGAATACGTGGGAACAGTCAAATATGTGATTTCCAAGAACGGACAAACGGTGAGCACCACCGAAGGGTCGCAAGTGGATGTTGCCCGCAACAGCGATGTCCTCACCAAGTTCACTCTCTTGGCACCCGCGCAAGTGGGTAATTACCAGTTGTCGGTGACCGACCGTGATGGTAAAGTCATCGGAGGCCCGTATGGACTTGAAGTGCTTGAAAGCAGTAACTATAACTTGAGCATTGCCACCGACTTGGCTGTCGAAAACTATTACATGATGCCCGAGAATGTGAATGCCACGGTGTCGATCAAGAATACCGGCACAGGCAACTTTGTGGGACCCATACAATTCATGATCATTGATGAGAATGTTACAAAGGTGCTGTCGAGAGGCAGTTCGCAAATTGTGAAAATTGCTCCGGGGCAAACTCAAAAGGTGAACATCCACACCTACTTTGAAGGGATGCCAGGAATCACCTATCTCATTTGTCTGCGAAAGACCGACTCATACACCATTTGGGGTAAGAAAGTGCCATTTCAGATTATCAATATGATTGTTGGCGACGTCAACGCCGACAATGAGGTGGGCATTGCCGATTTGACCATGCTTGTTGACCTCGTTTTGAAGCATTCAAGTAACCGCAACAGTGACGTGAACGGCGATGGCGAAACAAGCATTGCCGACGTGACAAGGCTGGTTAACATTTTGCTCAATCAGTAAGCATTGTTCATTCCCTCAAAACAGAATGCAGGGTGCATCGGAATTCAATCGCATATTCCGATGCGCCCTACTTTGTTTGGGATTTTTTGGGCTGCCGTTTTTTGATTTGCACATGTGAGAAAAAATCAGTAATTTCGCCCTATTAACTGAACATGACCATGAAGTACCTGCAACTGCCCGATGCAACCACTCGCATCCTCCCGTTCTACCTTGCTATGGAGGAGTATGCTGTTCACATCATGGGCGACGAAGATGTTTTCTTCATGTGGCAGGTGCAACCCACAGTGATTTTTGGCCGCAACCAACTCATCGACACCGAAGTGAATCTTCCTTATTGCCAATCTCATGGCATTGCCACCTATCGACGCAAGAGTGGCGGCGGTTGCGTCTATGCCGACATGAACAACATCATGTTCAGTTACATCACCCGCAGCGACAATGTGCAGTTCACCTTTGGCCGATACACCCAGGCTGTGGTCGGCATGCTCAGGGAGTTGGGGCTTGATGCCTGTGACAATGGTCGCAACGACATACTGGTGGACGGTAAAAAAGTGAGTGGAAACGCATTCTATCATCTGCCGGGACACAGCATAGTGCATGGCACAATGCTCTTCGATACCGACATGGAACACATGACCCGCGCCATCACCCCCTCAAATGCCAAATTGGAGTCGAAAGGTGTGGAAAGTGTGAGGAGTCGAATCACCACCCTGAACAGCCACTTGACGTTGAGCATCGATGAGTTCAAGCAATATGTGAGACAATCGTTGTGTGACGGGGAGATCTTGCTGACCGCTGCCGATGTGACACAAATCGAGCAGATGACAGAGTCTTACCTCAGCCCGGAATTCATCTACGGCAACAACCCCCGTTGCAATCTCACTCGCCGTGCGCGAATTGAGGGGGTGGGTGAGTTGGCAGTGAGTTTGGAGTTGAACCGAAACACGATTCGGCACATCGACGTGGCCGGTGATTTCTTTGTGCTGGGCGACATAGACCGACAGGTGTTTTCACGTCTCAAGGGCGTGCCACTCGATGCCGATGCACTTCGTGACGCCTTGTGCGATGTGCGAGTGGAACAGGTGGTAATGAACCTTTCAAATGAGCAATTTATTAACCTTTTAACAAACCAATAAAACAACTGAGAGTATGACCGAAAACAAACGTACATGTCTCTATGACAAACATGTGGCCTTGGGTGCGCTCATGAGCCCCTTTGGCGGATTTGATATGCCCATCCAGTATGCAGGCATTGTCGAAGAACATCAGGCAGTGCGCAACAACGTGGGTGTGTTCGACGTTTCCCACATGGGCGAAGTGCGTATCACCGGCCCCGAAGCAGAGCGATTCGTGAACTACATTTTCACCAATGATGTGTCGACACTCGAATCTGGAAAAATCCTGTATGGCATGATGCTCTATCCCGATGGGGGCACCGTCGATGACCTGTTGGTGTACAAAATGGGGGAAAATGACTTTTTCCTGGTCATCAACGCTGCCAATATCGACAAGGATGTGGCTTGGATCAATGAGCATGCAGCCAAATTCCAGGTAACCGTTGACCATCAGAGCGATCATTATGCCCAACTGGCTGTGCAAGGTCCCGATTCGGAGAAAACCTTGCGCGATGTGCTTGACATCGATGCCAGCGACTTGGTTTTCTACACCTTCAAGACGTTGGATCTGGGCGGCGA
>CACZNP010000244.1 GCA_902782545.1 uncultured Bacteroidales bacterium | reverse complement strand
TTGCAACACAGCTCACCGGTGCCGCTGTTGGGCAATACAAGCAGAGATACTCTCAATCGGCCGTTTTGTTGAAAAAACGGCCGATTGACTTCATGCGAGGTGGACATCATCATCGATGCCGTCCTCGGCAACAAGTGACAGCGTGAGCCTCGGCTTGTATTGGGAATATTGACCAGAGTATTTTTAACATTTCGTATTTTATTGGTTTTCAGCCGTTTACCCCCCCGATTCAGTCCCTTGAAAAATTGGCTTTAATTGTTTTGTTTACTCGATTTTTTGGTATAACTTTGCATTGTTAACTACTTTTATTCGCCCCCAAATGGATTCAGACATACATTAACTTAAAAACTATTTGTTATGAAAAAGCTATTATTGCTATTGACCATCGGTCTTTCGTACCTGATGATGCAAGCCTACACGCCCCTGGTGCGTGAGGGCATAAGGTGGTTTTATGTCGATGAGTATGAAACTTGGGACACCGACCTTCCGGCAGTAGTCAAAAGGTATTACATCATGCAGTTCAAGGGTGACACGATTATTGATGGAGTGAAGTATTCCAAGTGTTACCGAGAAGCAAATTTCAATCTGAATGGCTACCCCAATGCCGTTTATTGCAGCAATACGGAGCCCGTGGCGTTCGTTCGAGAAGCCGACGGAGTGGTTTATGCCATCAACGAAACCGACCCAGAGTTTTTCATTGAGCCCTATCTGTTAATGCTCCGGCCCGATTACCAAAATAGCGATAGCCGCGAGCGGGTGATTTACGACTTCAACATAACAGATAATGCTGTTGTCACCACCGTTGACATACAAGGAGCACCCTGCAAATCAATTAAATACAATGGGTTTGGCACAGTGATTGAGGGTATCGGGAATGTGGACGAAGGCGACTTGCTTAATCCCGTCTGTGTGGGTCTTACGGGTGCCGGTATAACCTCCACCCATCTTTCTCATGTGATGGATTCCAAAGCCAACGTCCTCTATGTACGGCACGACTCTAACAAACTCCTTTATGATCTCAATGGTGACGGCCAGGTGGACGTGACCGACGTGGACCAGCTCATTGACCGCGTCCTGGGCAAAAAGTGACCGACGCGACAGCATGCAACCACACCATGAGGGCGGGCAACCGTCCTCATTTTTGTTTCGTGGGACGCCGTGCGGGTTGTTGGATGTGAAAGGATGGGCTATAGCGTGCCTTGCTCGATGCGTGTGCAGATGCGCTCTATCATGGCATCGTCGCGGTTGCTGCTCGGATGGTAGCCTTGCTTGAGGCTCACGCCGAAGAATCGGCCGAAGGTTTGCCAGAACCCAGCTTTGAAAGTTCCCAGGAAGGCTTTCACTATGCTATAGCTGTTTTGGTTGGTTTCGCGGTTGATGAGCTTGATGAGCATTTTGCCCTGATTTTTAGTCATTTTCTTCATCACGGGCTTGTACTCGTTGAAGATTTGTTTTTCAAACTGCTCGAGATAGGCTTGTTTTTCTTTTTGCGTTTTGTATGTGCCCAGGTATTCGTAGGTCTCAAGCAGTGTGGTACTGATGAGCTTGGCGTAGGGCAGTGTGCGCTTGATGTCGCGCACGGTCTTCCAGTAGAATTCTTCTTCCTGCTTGTTGCGGAATCGCTCTTGAGGGTAAACAGTGATGGTGTTGAACACCAGCATCATGAGCGTGTCGCCAGTTGCTGGCTCCACAAAGTGGTAGTATCCGGCAAAGGTCTTCTGCAGGGTTGATGGCAGCTCCATCTCCTCAACGATTTGCGCGCTTGCGCTTGGGTGCGCAAGCGAGAACATGGCGATGGTCAATATGAGCAGCAGGTGTTTCATGCGATGTTTTAGCGGTGCAAAGGTAGTCAAAAAAATGACCACAGCAAGAGTGTTCTTGACAAATAACGTGCCAGTGGGGCAAAAGTTGTCGTTTTGTACCGTGAAATTGTGGGTGTTTATGCTTTTTTATGGGTTGATAGCCTGCAGCAGTCCGGCATAGGTCACGTTCAGGCCGATGAGACAACCCTTCACGGCGGGGGTGCATCGGTCGTAGGAGGCATGTGCCACCCATGGCGTGAGGCGCAGGCTTGACGTGTAACGTGCCTGGTCGCCCATGCCCAGAAAAGCGCCAGATGTGTATCGCTCGTGGAGCTTGATGTCGAAGTCGAGGCTCACGATCCATCCCACATGTGACAGTGACGTGCTGGAGGTGTTTGTCACTCGAAACACGTCGAGACCGTCGGGA
>CACZNP010000243.1 GCA_902782545.1 uncultured Bacteroidales bacterium | reverse complement strand
TCTCCCTCTTGATGAGAGGGAGTGTCCCGAAGGGACGAGGGAGTCCCAGAACTTCCCGCAGTATTATCGCTCTCGTTTGGCCATTTTTTGTCCGACATGACAATGATATATAATTATTTTTCATCGCCATTGATTGTCAGGTGGTTACGAGGTCTTTGATATGGTGTGGATGTCTTGACAAACGCATTGCGAAATGTTATCTTTGCAAAAAAACAAATCGCAACGGTTTTCAACTGACGCGGCTTGTTTTTACAAACTCAAAACGTTATCTTTGCAAAAACTATTTAATTACTGCTATGAAACAGCTTTTTTCATTTTTCTTCCTTTTTTGCGCCATGGCACTGATTCCATTTTCCGCATGGGGAGCCGACAAGAAAGACATTGTCGACTTCAATTATCCGCAAGATGTGTCCAAAGCCGCCCTCTCCGACCTCAACACCGCGCTGAAAACCAACAACGGCGAGTTGGTGGTTGATGCGCTGGTCAGGTACTCGATCGCGCAGAGCGGCATCTCGCAGGACAACATGAAACCCATCGTCGAGCGCATCGAGTCGACGATTGCCAGCGAAAAGCAACCACACGTCAAGGCACTGCTCAGTTACTTTGAAGCGTCACTGTTCCATGCCTACCGAAACCGCTACCGTTCTTGGGACCGAGAGAATCCCGAGGGCGAGTTGCCCGAAGACTACAGCGAATGGGACGCCCAACAGTTCAGCACCAAGATTGACCAACTGTTGGCACAAACGCTGGCCGACCGCGACGCCCTGCGCGCCGTGAAGGTGACCGACATGCCCCACATCATCATGTGCTCAGAGCATGGGGCTCTCATGGTTCCCACCCTGCACGAGTTCCTCTCGATGAAGGCACTGGAACTGGCCAACAACGAGGCATTCATCAAAGAAGTCGAGAGGCAATGGGTGCAACGCTGCTCCAACGACACCCCCGCTTACATCTTTGCGATGATGGCCACCGGCAAGAGCAAGGATGACCTCTACGAGCAATTCGCCCAAAACGAGCACGCAGGCATCGTTCTGAGCGAAATGGGGGCTTACAAATCCAACTACCAGATGTTCAAGGACTACGTGGGGCGCTTCCCCAATGCACCTTACACCCCCACCATCCTCAACAAGATTTACGACATCGAGGAGAAAAACGTCTCGCTCAGTTACAACGAGCATGCGGCTTCGACCGACTCCATCAAGGTAACAGCCACCGTGACCAATGTCAACACATTTGTCATCAACGTCTACCGCTTACCCGAGGCCCTCGTCAATAACGCCAAGCGCAGGAACTACAAGTTGACCGAACTGGAACGTGTGGGACAACACACCGTGAATGTGCAGGGCAATGTGCCCTTCACCCAGTATGACGTGGAGACCATGTTGCCACCTCTGGCACACGGCATTTATGTCATCACACCGTCGTTCAACAGCAAGGATGGCAAAAAAGAAACGGCCACCGGTTCCTATTACGACGAACTGCAGGTCTCCGACTTGGCCATGTTTCTTGTCGAGCACGACGACGATGCAACCGACCGAGTGATGGTGGTCGATGTGAAGACGGGCAAGCCCGTCAAGGGGGCCACCGTCACCAACTTGAGGTCGGGCAGCAAGCGCACCACCGACGTCCAGGGAATGGTGACCATTCCCTCCACGGTGGAATACGCCGAGTTCAAGGCCACGAACGGCACCGACACCTACGGCTCGGTGATCAATTACAACCGCGGATCGTACTACAACAATGCGTCACGGGTCATCGTCAACCTGTATACCGACCTGAACATCTATCGCCCTGGCGAGCAGGTGAAATGGGCTGCCGTGGTCTATCGGTTCAACGACTTGACGAAGATACTGTGGAAGAATGGAAAGCCACAAATCCGCTCCCTGCTCAGGAAACAGAATTTGCGAGTCATTTTCCGCGACAGCAACCGTGAGGCCATCGACACCGTCGAAGTGGTCACCGACGACTACGGACGCATCGAGGGAACTTTCACCGTGCCCACCGACCGCATGAACGGCAAATTCAGCATCGATGTGTACGATGTGTCGCCACAAAAATACCTGGGCGGAGACGACGTGAACGTCAGCGAATACAAAACGCCAACCTTCACCGTCACCTTCCCCGACATGCAACGCAGTTACGTCAAGGGGAAAGACATCCAGATCACCGGACTGGTCGAGACCTACAGCGGCGTGCCCGTGGCAGGCGCCGATGTGAAATTGCAACTGCGCCAGCAATCATGGTCCTGGTGGTGGTGGGTACGCACCCAGAACAAGCAGGGCGCGCTGTTGGTCGACAGCATTGTTCACACCGATGCGCAAGGACGCTTCACACTCAACGTGGAGGCAGGAGCATTTACCGAGAACGAAGAGAACTACAGTTATGCCCACTATTACTACACGGTGGATGCCGAGTGCACCAACCCCGCCGGCGAAACACAGAGCGGCAGCGCATCATTCATCATCGGCAAGCGACGCGGATTGTCGCTGCCCGAAGACCTCACCTATGTCAACACCAAGCCATTGACACTGCCACTGACCTTCAACTCGACCGATGAGAACGAGAAAACCGTGCAGTGCATCTACGAAGTCACCGACAAGCGCACCAAGCAAGTGGTGCTCACGGGTAACTTCCGCAGCGACAAGCCAGTGGTGGACTTCACCAAACTGCCTTCGGGAGAATACAAGGTCAAGGTGTCGATTCTCGACGACAAGGACAACACCGGCACCGAAGCCACCATGGATTTGATCCTGTACCGCACCACCGACACCACTTCGCCCATCAGCGACTCGCCGTTGTGGGTGCCACAAGAGGGACGCTCGGTCGACAACAACAACGTGGCGCACATCACCATCGGCACCAGCACGCCCAATGCCTACATCTACTATGTGGCATCGACCACCACGGCCACCGTGGCCGAAGGATGGCTGCGCTACAAGCCGGGCATCCACACCCTCGACCTTCCCATCCCGCGCGAGGAGGAAGAATACCTCAACGTGAGGCTCATCACCATGAAGGACGGAACCTTCCATCGCGAGCATTTCCGCATCAATGCACCGGCCAACGAAGAAGCCCTTCACATACGCATCAACTCGTTCCGAGACAAGTTGGTGCCGGGCGAGCATGAGAAATGGTCGTTCTCGCTCGTGGGCAACGACAGCACCGCCCGACGGGGTGCCATGATGCTGGCCATGACCGACAAGGCGCTCAACTCCTTGAGCGACAACACGTGGAGATTCGGATTCCCGGTGCTCAACGGCGACCCGATATCTCTCAATGCACAAAGTTTGCAAGGCAGCAACAGCACCAAGGCCTACTGGCAAGCGCCATCGCTCAAAGAGATGACTTACACGCTGCCCTACCTCTACACCTACGACCAGACACCTTTCTCGTGGGATTTGAGTTTTGGAGACCGCAAACTGAGAGCGCGCGGCGCCAACATGGATATGCTGGGTGCGGCAGCAGGTGCCAAAATGGTGCGGGAAGAAGAAGTGTACTACTCCATGGACAAACAAAATGTGACCGAAGAAGCGGCCGATGTGGACGAAACCGGCACTCCCGAAAGCCTCGACAACGTGCAGGTGCGCGAGGCCGATGTGAAAACCGCATTGTGGATGCCTTCGCTCGTGACCGATGCCAACGGCAACCTGACCGTGGAATTTGAGGCGCCCAACTTCAACACCACATGGATGGTGCAGGCTCTCGCTTGGGACCGCGGCGTACACACCGATGTGGCACAACGTGAGGTTCTCACCCAAAAACCCATCATGGTGCGCGCCAACATGCCGCGTTTTGTGCGCAACGGCGATGTGGTGACACTTGCGGCCAGCGTGATGAACGCCACCGAGCAAGCATCGGCCTACGATGCAGTGATTGAATTGTTCAACCCACGAACCGACGAACTGATCGACAAGAGGGTCTTCAAGGGAAATCTCCCCGCAAAGGGGACCGAGGCAGTGACCATCGACTGGGCTGTGCCGGCCGACATACCTTTCGTCGGATTCCGCATCAAGGCGGCCAACGATGTCTACGGCGACGGTGAGCAGGTGATGGTGCCCGTGCTGCCCAGCACGCAACCTGTGATCGAGACACAACCGTTCTACATCGACCCGGGCACATCGCACTTCGAGGCCTCGTTGCCCGCATTCCCTGCCGACGCCCGCGTCACGCTCGAGTATTGCGACAATCCCACTTGGTACTGCGTCACGGCGCTGCCCACCATCTTCGACGACAACTTGGATGTGAGCACGGCATTGGTTCACAGCCTGTTCGCCCTGGATGTGGCACATGGCGTGGCTCAGAGCAATCCTCGCATCCTCGAGGCAATCAACCACTGGCTCGCCAACAGCCAAGACTCCACACTGGTGTCGATGCTGGCACGCAACCAGGACCTCAAGATTGGCACGCTCCTGGCGTCGCCGTGGCTGCGCGAAGCCGACCGGCAGACGTTGCGCATGTCGCGATTGGGAGAACTCTTTGACGAGCAAATCAGCAGTAAGCAACGCAACACCATCATCCAAAAACTGCAATCGCTGCAGATGCATGACGGAGGATGGACCTGGTTCCGCTATCCAGGCTGCATGTCGTCGCTCTACACCACCTCCGAGGTGCTGGAAGTGTTGGGCGAGATCAGGCAATTGGGATATGCCCCCGCCGACGAGCGCATCACGCAAATGGTGGAAAACGCACTGCCCTACTTCGACACCGAGTACCTGCGCATCTACAATGAACGCAAGGACAAGAAGGACTATTCGGGATTCTCCAGTTATGTCTATGTGCGGTCGTTGTGGCCCGAGGTGAAGATGACCCGCGAGAGCAAACGGCTGTTCGACAATGCCCTCAAGCACATGAACAAGAACTGGAACAAGGGGCTGTCGCTGGGCGAGAAAGCCTTCTACGCCATGACGCTGAACCGCAACGGCTATACAAAGACGGCGAAAAACATCATCGAATCCATCAGGCAGTTCTCAATCACCAAGCCCAACCTGGGCATGTACTGGGACAACCTGCAAGTGGGATGGCGCTACTTTGACAAGGTGGCCATCACCAGCACCATTCTCCAAGCGATGAATGAATGTGACCCACGTCAAGACGAAATCGATGCCGTGCGCAAATGGATGCTCCTGATGAAGCAGTCCAACGACTGGGGAAGCCGGTCGCTCGCCGCCGATGCCGTGTGCTCGCTGCTCACCACGGGCAGCCAGTGGCTGGGAGAGAAGAGCAAACCCACCATCACAGTGGCCGGGGAGCCTATCGAAATCGACGAACTCGACGGTTTCTTGGGCTACTTCCGCAAGACCATCCCGGCCAGCGCTTCGGGAAGCGTGGTTATTGACCACGACCCCAGCAGCCCGTCGTGGGGTGCCATCTACACGCAGTACGTGGGCAAGATGAGCCAACTGCAAGCAGCCAGCATCGAAGACCTGAGCATCGAGAAGCAATACTGCATCTACGGCAAGGACAACAAACTGGAGCCTGCCACCGAGTTCCACGTGGGCGACAAGGTGCAGGTGCGACTGGTCATCAAGAACGCCAAAGACTTGGATTTCGTCACCGTGGCCGACGAGCGCGCTTCCTGCTTCGAGCCTGTGGACCAATTGTCGGGCTATCGCCATGGTGACCGCTCCTGGTACTATCTCGAGACCAAGGACTCACGCACCAACATCTTCTTCTCCGATTTGCAGAAGGGCACTCACGTCATCACTTACGATGTGCACGTGATGGCCAGCGGGCAATTCAGTGCCGGCATCGCCACGGCACAATGCCAGTACGCTCCGCAAATCACGGCCCACAGCGCTGGCACCGCCCTGCGTTGCCAGCCCAAGTGAGGTCATTCGCATCCCTGACAAAAAAACGGGTGCTCCATGAACTGGGGCACCCGTTCTTTGATGGTTGGAGAGGCCTATCTCTCACACCGTGTCGAGGCGGACAAAACCATAGACTTCCTCTTCACGGTTCATCAGTCCGAAAAGGTCTGGTTCGTCGACCACCTCACAGCCACTCGGATCAATGGCCATGACCAGGTTGTCGCGCAACTCCTGGAACTTGTCGCGAGCGTCTTGCTCATCGCTGCAGTTCAACACATCACTCATTGCCGACGATTCGGTCTGGTATTCAAAGACAATGCGGTAAGCCATCGAGCGTAAAAGTTAAGCGTCTTGATCGTTTTTCTTGGAAACCGACTGGTAATCAAGAATATTGGGGTTGAATTCAATGGAGGTCGAAACAAAGATGCGGTTCATCACATCGGTTTGCAGCAAATCGCTGGTCGTGCCCGACACCACTTCGCGATTCGAAGTGATGAGCCACAGGTCGTCGGCCATGAGCAGCGATTGCGACACATCGTGGCTGCTGAGCAGCACCGCTTTGCCCTGGTCATGTGCCAGCGACGCAAGCAGTTGCATGGTCTCGATGCGGCTCGCCACATCAAGGAACGCCGTGGGCTCGTCAAGCACGATAATGGGTGTACTCTGTGCCAGCGCACGGGCAATCATCACCTTTTGACGCTCGCCATCGCTCAATCCGGCAACATAGTCATTCGCCTTGTGCGACATGCCCACATCGTGGATGGCCTGGGCCACCAAGGCGCGGTCTTCTTCGGACAACCGACCCAAAAAACCTGTGTGGGGCTGGCGACCCAGCGACACCAGTTCGGTCACAGTGAGCCCGCCTGCCTGGATGCGGTCGGTGGCCACCAGCCCGATGAGCCGGGAACGGTCGGTTTGGGTGAGGTCTTGAAGATTCCGCCCATCCACCTCGATGGTTCCTTCCAGTGGCAGGCTGGAACAGGTCAGGGCACGGAGCAAGGTGGACTTGCCGGCACCGTTTCTTCCCAACAATGCCACAAGGTGCCCGGGTTCCAATTTCAAGTCAAGCCCACGGAGCAACACCGTGGTCTGCTTGCCCCGCCCGTAGCCGACGGCCAGATTATGCGTGATGAGCAATGCCATGTCAGTTGAAATATTGGATTTTGCGACGGTTCACAATGATATACAGAATAATGGGAACGCCAATGATGGGGGTGATGGCGTTGATGGGAATGATGCCATGCATTCCGTTCACGCTCAACAAGGTGCACAGCAATGCTATCACCGCCCCGCTGAGCATGGTGGCTGGCAGCAGGCGGCTGTGGTTACTGGTGCGCAATGTCAGGCGGGCAATGTGCGGCACCACCAAGCCCAAGAAACCGATGGGACCGCAAAACGCTGTCACAACGGCCGTGAGCACTCCCGTGACGAGCAGCAACGAGTGGCGGGTGCGGCGGGTGTTCACACCCAAGTTCTCGGCATAACGGGTTCCCAGCAGCAAGGCGTTGAGCGGCTTGACCATGAGCAGCGATGCAAACAATGACATCAGCAACAGTCCGGCAAACACCGGCAACTGATCCACACTCACTCCCGAGAATGTGCCGAATCCCCATGCCACATAATTGTGGATACCCTCTTCGGTGGCAAGGGAATTGAGCAAGGAAATGACACTCGACGCAAGATAACTCACCAAAATGCCCACGATGAGCAACATGGTGCTGCTTTTGACAATGTAGGAGAATGCGATGAGCACCGCAAGCACCACCGCCGCGCCCAGCAGAGCACCCAGCAACGTGGCCACATAACTGCCCAACGTCTGCCCGAACACACTGCCCACGGTCCCTCCCATGGCAAGCATCACAATGGCCACTCCCAGCCCCGCGCCGGTCGACACACCCAATATCGATGGGCCGGCCAGAGGGTTGTTGAAGGTGGTCTGCAGCAACAGTCCCGATACCGACAAGGAGGCTCCCGCCAGCACCGCGGTGGCAATCATGGGCAACCGCGACTGCAACACAATGATTTCCCATGCATGATTGTCACTGCCACGGCCCAACAAGATGTCGGTCACCTGACGGGCCGGTATATCGACCGACCCCAGCAACAAACACGCCACCGACAGCAGCAACAAGGCCACGGCAAGCAATATCATCACAACGGTGTAGCGACTTCTCATGGCTGAATGGGTCAATCGACGGGTTTGAAGAACTGCAATTGTTCGCTCTTCTTGTGGTTAAAGATATTGGCATATTCGCGCAACAGCACCTCGGGGTGGAACGGGAATCGCTCAAACAGACGCGACTCGTTGGTGTCGCAAACGTACACCTGACGTTTCTGGAACGCGGCAAACTGGTCGTTCAGGGCATAAGCCCCTTTCAGGTCGGCCCGTGAGTGGATGAAGAACGACTTGATGAGCCACACATCGGCATCCTGGGCCACGGCAAGCACTTGATTGAAATCGAGATTCAACGATCCAGTCGATGGGTCTTCGGCCCAAGGGTACTCACCACCGGCATCCTGTATCATCTGAGCCATGTAACTGTGGCCGCCGGGCACATTCCACACCCCACTGATCACCATCTCGGTGAGGACTTTGGTCTTGTGCCCGCCAGGGGCTGCCTGCTGTTCGGCCTTCACCTGCTCATAGGCGGCCACCACTTCCTGATAGATGCTGTCGGCCTGTTGACGCTTTCCCAGCAATTCCCCATAGAACTTGATCCACTCGGCACGGCCCAGCGGTGTGAATTCCATGTAATCGGCACACTCCACAATGGGGATATCAAGTTTGGTGATTTGCCCGTAGGTGGCGTCTTGATACGGTGACAGCAAGATGGCATCGGGCATCATCTCAATCACTTTTTCCACGGTGGGCCCCATCGATGAGCCGCAGTCGGTGATGGCTCCGCTCTTCAGCCCGGCCAGCACATCGGGGTCGGTGAAGTATTGGGAATCGGTCACGCCGGCCAGCGCGCCAAACACTCCCAACTCTTTCATCAGCGCAGTGTGAACGCTGGAATAGACCAACGCTCGACGCAACGGGGTGCGGATCACCGTCCCTTCAGGAAGATTACCGGGCAGAATCTCGTCGGCGGGGACCAACACATAACGGTGCAACACTTCTCCGGCACGCCAAGGGTTGGCCACAGTCACCAGCGTGTAGTCGGGCATGCGCTCCATCTTGAGCAACCTGGCCTGGGTCACCACGCTGTCGGTGGCGACCGCCGCCTCCACAGTGGCTTTGCCTCGACATCCCGCCAGGAGCATCAACAACACCAACGGCAAAAGACTTACGTATCGTTTCATGCCGCAAAGTTACTAAAAAGTACTGACTTCAAGAAAGCAATCCAAACAATGTTTTATCACACCGCAAGCCGTTTCCCGTTGATAGGGCATCATCACCGACAAAACCACAAAAAAAGGACTCCTTTGTTTCAAAGAAGTCCTTAACAGGGGTGAAATATGGGGCTCGAACCCACGACCTTCGGAACCACAATCCGACGCTCTAACCAACTGAGCTAATCTCACCATGTTTCACATTTGCGGCTGCAAAGTTATGAAATAATTAATAACTGGCAATAGATAATGGACATTTTTTTTGCCGCAATGCGAAGTTTTATGTTTTTTGCCCTCTTTTTACACGATGCGCTCGCCCATGGCAAACACCCCTTGCAACTGCACGTCGTCGTCGAGCAACAGCACATCGGCGTCTTTGCCACGCTGCAACGAGCCCTTGCGGTCGTAGATGCCCATGATGCGGGCGGGCGTCTCACTGGCCATGCGCACGGCATCCTGCAGGGGCAACTCGGCTTTCTTGACAATGGTGTGCAACAATCGGTCCATGGTGGCAATGCTGCCGGCCAGCGCCGAACGGTCCGAGAGTTTGCAAACGCCGTCCTCAATGATGACACGGGGGTCGAATGCCTTGTCGCTGTCACTGTCGGTAACAGCCAGCGCATCGGTGACCAACGCGGTGCGCTCAACGCCTTTCATGCGGTGAATGAGCCGCAAAATGGGGGTTGGCACATGAATTCCATCGGCAATCATCTCCACCGCCATGTTCTCCATCAGGTAAACACTCTCGACGGTTCCGGCATGCTTGTACTCGCGAACATTGTGAAATCCCGGCATGGCATTATAGAAATGCGTTGCCAACGTGTAGCCCGCCTCATAGGCAGCCTTCACTTCGGGATACTCGGCGGCCGTGTGACCGATGGCTGCCACAATGCCCTTGCCAGTGATATACCGCCCCATGAGAACGGCTCCAGGCAATTCGGGCGCCACATCCCATCGACGCACGCAATCGTAGTCTTCGACGATGTGGGTGTACTCTTCAACATCAGGAATGCGGATGATCTCGGGCATCTGGGCACCGGCCTTGCGGGGATTGAAATAGGGACCTTCAAGATGCAGACCCATGATGGGGCTGCCGGGCTCGCGCATAAGGGTGTCGCACGTTTCACAAGCGGCCTCAATCATGGGCAGTGTGCTCGACGACAAGGTGGGGAAGATTGAGGTGGTGCCATGACGCATGTGCGTGCTCACCGCCGTGCGGAATGCTTCGGCAGTACCCTCCATGAAATCACTGCCGCCACCGCCATGACAATGCAAGTCGATGCCACCGGGCACTACGTGCATGCCATGGGCATTGATGGTGCGGTCAGCCTTGTCAATGACATGGCTGCTCTTGGTCACCTCAAGGATATGCCCATCGGCCATGACAATCGACCCCTGGTTTATCCATCCTTCAGGCGTAAGAATATGTCCATTATAGATTTGTGTCAACATCTCTTTTTTGCGCTTAAAAATGTCCCTTTTTTGTTACCCATCACAAATTTACGGTGTATTTTTGATTTTAGCGACAGAAATAAACGAAATTTATGAATTATTTACAAATATTTAGAACCAACTTTGTTTGTCTTGCACTCCCCTATCAAAGCAAGTGGGCACAATGTTGAACGTTGGCGCCAGTGGAAACGGCTTTTGTGGGTATCCTGTTTTTTTCATATCTTTGCGGCGATGAGACGAAACTCTGAGACAAAGAGAATGAGCCGGGCTTTGACGCTGCTGGTGTGGCTTGTTTTGGGAAGTGCGGCTGCGTTGGCGCAAGCCGACACGGTGCGTGTGCGGCTTGTGACGTTCTACCCTGGAAGCGAGATTTACTCTGTGTATGGACACACCGAGTTGCGCGTCACACAGGGACAGGCCGATTATTATTTCAATTACGGTGTGTTCGATTTCAACACTCCGGGATTTGTCTACCGTTTCGTCACGGGCGAGGCCGACTACATGTGTGTCGCCGTGCCCCCACAATATGCCATGATGGAGCCTGGCCGGCGCATGGTGGAGCAAGAACTCAACCTCACACAGGAACAGGCGCGCCAAGTGCGCGATTATCTGGTGGAGAATTCCATGCCGGGCCAAAACACCTACCGCTATCAGTATCTGAGCGACAATTGCTCAACACGGCCTCGCGACATCATCGAGCAAGCCATCGGGCAACCATTGCACAACCCGGCCATCACCACGAACATCACCTATCGCGACATGATGAAGCAATGTGCCAGCAACTATGCGTGGCTGCAATTTGGCATCGACCTTGTGCTGGGGGCCGATCTGGACCGCGTGATCAGCGAGCACGAGCAGATGTTCATCCCCATGGTGCTCATGAAGGCAGCGGAAGGCACCACGCTGGAACGTAATGGGCAACTTGTGCCATTGGTCAACGCCACCGAAGTCATCGTCGACGGCAGCGAGGATGGCATTGTCATGCCCCCCACCCCATGGTGGCTCAGCCCCATGACGGTGGCACTGCTGCTGTTGGCTGTCGCCGTCATCATCAGTGTGCGCGACCTGCGTCGGCGACGCATCACACGCTGGTTCGACACTGTAGTCTATGCCCTCTATGGCATGGCTGGATGCGTGCTGTTCTTCCTCATCTTTGTGAGTGTGCGCGAGGCCACCTCGCCCAACTACAATGCATTTTGGGCGCACCCCTTTTGCCTGATACTGGCCGTGCTGCCCTGGATCAAACGGGCCAACCGCTGCCTGCGCTGGTGCCATGTGGCCAATGCCGTTGTGGTTGCGCTCCTGCTGATTGCCCTGCCATGGATTCCGCAAGTAGTCAACGCCGCGTTCTTTCCCCTCCTGGCAGTTACCTTGATGCGATCGCTGACCAACGTGGCAATCCTGTCCCGCTGATTTTTTTGATGTGGTGTGTCGAATCACCTTGCGGATAACTTTGTGGCTGTATTGAACCAAAGTTATCACCATCATGGAAAACACCAAAAGCAATCCCGAGAGAAATGTGGCCGTTTTGCGAGCCGCCTACGCTGCTTGGATGGCGGCAAACACATTGCGGAGCACACGGCTGCGCAACAAGCGTTACACCTATGGCGACCAGTGGGGCGACGTCACTCGCGACGAACACGGCCGCCTTGTCACCGAGCGCGAACGGTATGCGCTCAACGGCCGTGAACCAGTCACCAACAACCTCATCCGCCAGTTGGTAAAGACCATTGTTGGACGATTTCGTGCCCAAGTCATCGATGAACGGCCAAAACGCCTGAGCAAAGCGTTGCTTGATCACCATCAAACCAACCGACTCGACGAACTCGACAGCCGGGCGCTGGAAGAGTTTGTCATTTCGGGTTGCTGCATCCAACGCGTGGATTGCCCACCCGGCGGTGACGACACGAAGCCCATTGTAAACAACGTGAACCTGAACCATTTCTTTATCAACGCTCTCAACGATGTGCGTGGGCGAGACTGCGAACTGGTGGGGCAACTGCATGACTTGAGCCTGGCACAGTTGCTGTGCCGGGTAGCGGGAGGGTCCCGACGGCAGGCTGCATGGGTGCGACGGCTCTACAGCGACAATGCCGACCTGCGCACGGCACAAACCATGACCACCCTGGGAGCCGACTCACAAACGGGTACCGACTTCTGGTACGCACACGACAATGGCAAGTGCCGTGCCATCGAGGTGTGGACTCTCGAAAGCCGAGAGACAATGCGCCATGCACGGTGGAGCGTGAGCATGGTGTGGCACTGCCGATGGTTCTCGCCCATGGGCGACCTGCTCACCGAGTACGACTCGCCTTGGAAGCATGGCGCTCATCCTTTCGTGCTCAAGTTCTATCCGCTTGTCGATGGCGAGGTACATTCGCTGGTGGAGGACGTCATCGACCAGCAACGACTGGTGAACCGCCTTGTGACCATGGTGGACCATGTGATCAGCAGCAGTGCAAAGGGGGTGCTGCTGTTTCCCGAAACAGCCTTGCCCGACGGACTCACCTGGGACGACGTGCGACGCATCTGGAGCAGCACCAACGGCCTGTTGCCCTACGACCCCACACGCGGGCAAGCACGACCCGAACAAATGGTGGTCAACAATGCCGATGTGGGTGCCTACGACATGATAAACTTGCAACTCAAGTTGCTGGAACAAGTGTCGGGCGTGTCGGGAACCCTGCAGGGGGTGAGCACCGTGGGGCACAATTCGGCTTCGCTCTACGAGTTGCAGACACACAATGCCACCATGGCGCTGACCGACGTGTATGACACTTTTGCCGATTTCTGCCGACAACGCGACCTTTTGCTGGTACATTCTTCCCCGTCGGCATGACATCGGCATGACAGGATTTTTGCATTGTCCCTAAAATTCCGTATCTTTGCCGCGAAAATGGCAAAATCGGGTCCCATGGCACCTTTTTTGCCTAAAAAACAACCATAACTGAAATAAAAATCATTACAAGATATGGCATTTAGCGACATTTTGAAATCTTTGTTCGGCAACAAATCGGACCGCGACTTAAAAAAGTTGAAGCCCATTGTCGAAAAAATCAAGGCTGCCTACCCCGAGATTGAGCAGTTGAGCAACGATGGACTGCGTGAACGCACCGCACAAATCCGACAGCAACTGCGCGAGGCCGTGCAGCCGCAACGCGACGAAATCGCACGCATCAAAGCCGAGATCGAGACCTTGGAATACGATCAGCGCGAGCCCCTTTGGGAGCGCGTCGACAAACTTGAGAAGGAAATCCTCGATGAACTGGAAAACCAACTCAACGAGGTGCTGCCTCAGGTTTTCTCCATCGTCAAGGAGACCGCTCGCCGATTCAGCGAGAACGAGAACATCGAAGTCACCGCAACACAGATGGACCGCGACTTGGCAGCAAAGGGCCACGATTTCCTGACAATCGACGGCGACTATGCCATCTACCACAACCGCTGGGTGGCGGGCGGCAACGAAACCGTGTGGAACATGGTGCACTACGATGTGCAACTCATTGGTGGCACAGTGCTGCATCAAGGTAAGATTGCCGAGATGGCCACCGGTGAAGGTAAAACCCTGGTTGCCACACTGCCTGTGTTCCTCAACGCTCTTACAGGAAACGGCGTGCACGTGGTGACCGTGAACGACTATCTGGCCAAGCGTGACTCGGAATGGATGGGCCCGCTCTACATGTTCCACGGACTGAGTGTAGCATGCATCGACAAGACACAGCCCAACTCGCCCGAGCGTCGTGCCGCCTACAACTGCGACATCACTTTCGGTACCAACAGCGAGTTCGGTTTCGACTATCTGCGCGACAACATGGCCATGAGCCCCGAGGACATGGTGCAACGGCCCCACAACTATGCCATCGTGGACGAGGTGGACTCAGTGCTCATCGATGATGCACGCACTCCTCTCATCATTTCGGGTCCTGTGCCAAAGGGCGAGGACCAAATGTTCAATGACTACAAGCCCAACGTGGAGCGCGTC
>CACZNP010000242.1 GCA_902782545.1 uncultured Bacteroidales bacterium | reverse complement strand
TCGGTCCCAAGTACATCTTCCCGGGCTGCGGCTATGGCGGCACGTTGTTCCCCCAGGACATCAAGGACTTGATCAAGATTGCCGAGGGAAACAACTACGACATGGACGTGCTCAAAGCCGTGGACCGCGTGAACACGAAACAAAAACGCATTCTTTTCCAAAAGTTGTCGAAACACTATGGCGGCGACCTCAAAGGAAAGACGGTGGCGCTGTGGGGGCTCTCGTTCAAGCCCGAGACCGACGACATGAGCGAGGCGCCATCCATCGTCACCATCGACCTGCTCATGGAGGCAGGCTGCCAAGTGCGCGTCTTTGACCCAGTGGCCATGAACGCCGCCAAGTTCCGCTGGGGCGACCTGTACTGCGGCATCGACATGTACGACGCCGTGAAGGGTGCCGATGCACTGCTGCTGCTTACCGAGTGGCGCCAGTTCCGCATCCCTGCCTGGGACCGTGTGCGCGAACTCATGCGCACCCCCGTCATTATCGATGGCCGCAACATCTACGATGGCGCCGAGGTGGAGGCGCAAGGCTTCACCTACCACTGCATCGGGAAGTGACGACGATAGCACATTACAACAGAACTCCTCCCTTCATCAATTGCAAGGGAGGAGTTCTTGTGTGTTGACGGTTGAGCACTTTGTCAAATTGACAAGCGGCGCAGGGTGTTGAGCAACTCGTGGTCGATGGGCTTGTTCTTGCGGATGGCCTTGGAGAAGGGGATGTAGACAATCTCATCATTGGAGTCGCCAATCATCACATTGCGCTGGCCCTCGAGAAAAGCGTCGATGGCCGCCGCGCCCATGCGCGATGCCAGGATGCGGTCCTGGGCGGTGGGGCTGCCACCGCGCTGCAAGTGTCCCAAAATGGTCACTCGCACGTCGTACTGTGGATATTCCTTGCGCACACGCTCGGCAAGGCCCATGGCACCGCCTGTGATGGGGCTTTCGGCCACCAGCACGATGCTTGAGTTCTTGCTCTTGCGGAACCCGTTCTGGATGAGTTCGGCCAATTGGTCCACCTCGGTTGAGATTTCGGGGATGATGGCGGCTTCGGCACCGCTGGCGATGGCCCCGTTCAGGGCCAGGAAACCGGCGTTGCGGCCCATCACCTCGATGAAAAACAGCCGCTCATGGCTTGTGGCCGTGTCGCGGATGCGGTCCACACACCACATGATGGTGTTCAGTGCCGTGTCGTAGCCGATGGTGTGGTCGGTGCCGTACAGGTCATTGTCGATGGTCCCCGGCAGTCCAACGATGGGGACATCGAATTCGCTGGCAAACTGGCGCGCCCCACTGAGCGACCCGTCACCGCCAATCACTACCAGCGCGTCGATGTCGTGCTTGCGCATCACGTCGTAGGCCTGTTGGCGGCCTTCTACGGTGGTGAATTCTTTGCAGCGGGCCGTTTTGAGGATGGTTCCGCCATGATGCACGATGTTCGACACATTCTGGGTCTTGAAATCCACAATTTCATCGGTAATCAGGCCGCGGTAGCCGCGAAAAATGCCTTTCACCTTGAATCCGCTGAAGATAGCCGACCTCGTTACCGCACGGATGGCGGCATTCATGCCGGGTGCGTCACCGCCCGACGTCAGTAGCCCTATTGTCTTGATGGATGCCATAATAATCTATTTATTTGTTTCTACAAAGATAGTTCTTTGCTCGTTTTCTCCCAAATTTTGCGCCAGAAAAATGGTGCGAGGCATTGGGCGTGGGGCGATGTGCCATTGCGGTCACGGGAACTACAACGCTTTCACGGCTGTGTAGAGTGTGCAGGTGCCCAGCGTGAAGCGGCGTGCCTGGCAGTTTTCAAAACCGGCGCTACGCATCAGCGCCAGCATGTCGTCGCCTTGCGGCACGGCGGCGATGCTGCGCGGCAGGTAGCGGTAAGCCTCACGGTCGTGCGAGATGAGCGCTCCCACCCACGGGATGATGTGCAACGTGTACAGGTCGTAGAGCCAGCGTATCACGCGCTGCGTGGGGGTGGACAGTTCCAGCACGGCCACCATGCCGCCGGGTCGCAGCACACGGTGCATCTGCCCGTATCCGGCAGCGATGTCCGCAAAGTTCCTGACCCCGAAGGCCACGGTCACCGCATCGAAGGTGCCATCGCCGTAGGGCAGTGCCAGGCAGTCGCCCTGTTCAAAGGCGATGCGTCGTCCCTGCACTTTGCGCCGTGCCACGGCCAGCATTCCTTCGCTCAAGTCGATGCCGGTGACGCTGCGCGCCTGGCAACGGTCGTGCAGCAGGATGGCGAAGTCGCCGGTTCCGGTGGCCACGTCCAGCAGGTCGCCCTGGGTGTGGCGTTTCACGGTGCTCACTGCTCGCCGCCGCCACCAGCGGTCTATGCCCAGCGTCATGGCGCGGTTCATGAAGTCGTAGGCCGGTGCTATGGCATCAAACATCTGCCGCACCTGCTCGGCTTTGCCCGCAGTGCTCTCGTAGGGCGTTATCTTTTCTACTTCGTTGCTCATCATCAATTCTCTTGAGGCTCTGGAAGTTCTGGATTTTATAGATTATTATTTAGTTGGGGTCACCCCAGTATGTACCACGGCGATGGGGTGTAGCGGGGCAGGGCGGCGAGTTGGATGTCGCGGTCGCGCTGGTTCACGGCGTTGGTGCCGTCGCCCACTGTGAGCCCGCATGCCATGAGCGCGTCGGTCATCACGCGCAGGGCGATGTCGGGCGTGTTGTTGTCCTTGCTCAGGTGGCACAGGAACAGGTGTCGCAGGCCAGGGTGCAGATGCTCGGTGACAAAGTGTGCTGCCACCTCGTTGTCAAGGTGTCCCCTCTCGCCTCGCACGCGGTCTTTGAGCATCTCGGGATATCGTCCGTGCTCCAGCATGCTGCTGTCGTAGTTGCTCTCAATCATCAGGTAGTTGGCCTGTGCCATGTAGTGTTCGGCGCGTGGGGTGATGATACCCATGTCGGTGGCAACGACAAACTTCCTGTCGTTCCATGCGATGGAGAAACCCATGTTGTCGGTGCCGTCGTGCGACGTTTCAAAGGCGGTGAACTCCATTCCCGCCAGTTTGAACGGGATTTCCTTGAAAATGGACTCGTGGAAGTCCTTCACGCGCCGCGAGATGTTGTGTCGGCGCAGCAGGCCCCCCAGCAGGCGCGGGGTGCAGTACACGCGCAGGTGCTTGTGGTCGCGGACGTAGCGGTACACATAGCGCACATGGTCTTGGTGGTCGTGTGTGAGCACGATGCCGGCAATCTTGTGCAGGTCCACACCATTGCGAAGCAGGGTGGGGAACACTTGTGCCGGGTCGATTCCCGCATCGATGAGCACGCCGCCCCCGTCATGCCCCACATAGGCGCAATTCCCGCTGCTGCCGCTCCCCAGGCTGATGTAGTACAAGGGCGATGGCGCTGCGTCTGGTTCCTCGTGACGCTGGGGTGCTGTGGCTGTGGGCTCCTCGTTCGGCTCAATGTCGATGTCGTCGTAGTCGAACGTGATGGTGCGGTATCTTGTGTCTTTGCGTTTCATAGTGGTGTTCCAGGATTTCCAGAGTGACTCATTGGTAGAGCAGGAAGATGGTGGGTACTTTGCCGATGGTTGCCCCGGCCCATTGCTTGACGGGCCGGGTGACGATGCGCTCGCCCGGGCCTGTGATGTCGGTGGCCACACACAGCCGCAGATGCGAGGGCAGCGTGCGCACCATGTCGGCCAGCAAGGCCTCGTTGCGGTAGGGGGTCTCGATGAAGATTTGTGTCTGGTGGTCATGCACGATGCGCCGTTCCATCTCTTTGAACTTGCGGGCCCGCTCGCCGCCATCAATGGGCAGATAGCCCACAAAGGCGAAACTCTGGCCGTTGAAGCCACTGGCCATGAGCCCCATGAGGATGCTCGACGGTCCCACCAGCGGCACCACCTTGTGCCCGCGGCGCTGGGCGATGGCTACCACGTCGGCCCCTGGGTCGGCGATGGCCGGGCATCCGGCCTCACTGATCACGCCCACGGCCTCGCCTCGCTCGAGCGGTGCGAGCATCGTCTCCACATCGCCCGGAGGGGTGTGCCGGTTGAGTTCGGCAAAGGTGAGGGCATCGATGTCGATGTTGCTGTCGCATCGCTTGAGAAATCGGCGTGCCGAGCGCACGTTCTCCACGATGAAGTGCCGCAACTGGCTCACCAGCGCCACATTGCGCTGCGGCAGCACGTTGTCGAGGGGTCCCTCGCTCAGCGGCACAGGAATGAGGTATAATGCAGTTTCCACCATAACAAGTTGCAAATATACAAAAAAATCATGTCACTTGTTCTCAAGTGACAGCGATTCTAAGGTAAGCGGTGAATGCGTCGGTTGCCGAAAAGTGGTGAACTCAAAAATGACAGGACCACCCCCCGTGGCTTGTAACCAAAAGGGATAAAGTGTTAATTTGCCATCTGTAAGCGCTGATAATCAGAAAAATGAATGAATTTTTGGTCACAAATTGGCAAAACAGTGCGAAGCATTTTGTTAATTATGTACAAATTTTTGTTTGTTTTTTCATAGCAAACTATATATTTTTATATTAAATTTGCATTGTGAAATGCTGTCGACTGTGCTCTCGTGCTGGTTTTCCTTGTTGCAAACAGGAACAAAATGGCTGGCTGAGAGCGGAAAACAGCATTTGGGATCACACTGCCAGCCACCCGTGGTTGCCGATTGCCTGACAGGTGGGTGCTGCAAAGGGGCTGGTGTGTGTGGGAGCAAAACTCCCGATTCCGTTCTCTGCCGATGGGCAGAGAGAGAATTAGGGGACACCCTCGGCCCGCAGGGGCCACTCCCTCTCAGAGCAGAAGGAGAGTTGATGGATGTGAAAGGAGCAACAGACTAAACAGCACACAAACGAAAGAAAATATTAATTACTAACCAATAAAAATTAAATGACATGAGAAAACTTTTCTTAACACTGATTGTGGCGATGCTCACGCCATGTGCCTGGGCAGCCACATTGTTTACAATGGGAAATTTCATCTATGAGGTTTCGAGCGAGCCCTCATCGACCGATTATGGAACTTGCAGTGTCTATGGGTTGAGCAATGAGGGTAAAAATGCCACATCGCTCACTCTTCCTTCCACGGCGTGGAATAGTGGCAAAGGCTATTATGTGAAGAGTATCAATCAATCGGCTTTCAAGGATCAGAAAAACATCAAAGATTTTTCCGCTCACTATTCTTTGACCACCATCAATCCTTATGCCTTCCAGGGTTGCTCCAGTCTTGAGAGGGTGTGGCTGCCCAGTTCCATGTACCGCATCTACGGATATGTATTTGACGGTTGCACCAAACTGAAACAAGTTTATCTTGCCTCGCCCACACCCATGTTGGGTGGCTGGTTTACGACCACCTTCCCCGCCAACTCGGGCATGTACCTCTACATCGGCCCCGGTGACCCCAACGGCATCTACAAGTACAAAAACAGCACGCAGGGCACCGACTGTTCACGCTTTGCTGGAGTATACAAGTCGATGTATGCCTGCGACACTTGGTACGAAGACGGCACACAAGTGCGTGTGACCAAGGCTGCCACCAAGTCTACCAACGGCGAATTCGCAATGATTGGCTTCGACAGCGGAGCATCGGGTGTGTCGAACGCTGCATGGAAGCCCAAGCCAGCAAGTTCCAGCTATGATTACGCTTGCAATGATTTGTATTACAACCTCACCAGCATTATCGACAGCGCATGCACTAACAACACCAGCATCAAGTGTGTGGACCTCGACTATTTGTCGAAAGTGAAAACCATCGGCGCAAGTGCTTTTAGGGGTTGTACCGCAATGACCTATGCCTACCTCAAAGCAGAGACCGTGGGCTCTAACGCTTTCCGAGGCTGCACGAGTCTGGTAGGTGCCTATGTGCGCGACGTTACAAAGACCGTGGGCGACCGCGCTTTCTTCGGTTGTACGAAACTGACGACGTTCAATGTGTACAACGTCACTTCGTGGAATCCCACTGCCGTTGCCGACTGCCCGTCGTTCACGTCCTACACCGTCGGCAGTAGCAACACAAACTATTCGGTCGAGAATGGTATTCTCTTCAATAAAGCGAAGACCACGTTGATTTCTTATCCTTGCGGCTTGGATTACAATGCATCTAATATTCCTTTCTCGGTGACCGCTTTTGGCCAATATTCGTTCTACACAAACCAGAAGATTACCTCTGTGTCAGTTCCCTGGGGTGTGACCAGTATCGGTTACGAATGTTTTTGGAATGCGAGTAATCTGACGAGTATCTGGATTCCCAGTTCAGTGACAAGCATTGGCGGTTATGCTTTTGAGAACTGCACAAAGTTGAGTTTCATGAATGTGAACATGACAACCCCCGTCAACACTGACAACTACATGTTCTCGGGCGCAGCCAGCACCATCACCTATTTGTATGTGCCACGCGGAAAGGTGGACGATTATAAAAATGCCGGGTGGACCCGATTCACCAACTACAACTACAATGGTTGTGTGTCACACGACATCAACGATTCCTATGCTTGCTACAATGTCTTTGCAGGTTCGTATAAAGCCGCCGACGGTATTACCTACGATGGCCAACTGTCGATTGTTGGCGGTAGCCTCACAAAGACTTCTTCCATTACCTCGTTCAATATTCCGGCCAGTCTTTCTTATCGCGGCAAGAAATATGCCGTGAGCATTATCAGTTATGATGCGTTCAGTAACAATTCCAAAAGTTTCACGGTCTCCGGTTGCACGAATGTGAGGTATGTTTATGACTGGGCATTCCAAAACAGTGGAGTCACCAGCGTCGCGCTGCCCAACTGCTTAACCGTCTATCAATACGGTTTTTATAAGACCAAATTGACCAGTATCAGCCTGCCCAAGGCCACCAGGGTGAGTAATTATTCCTTTGCCGAAACCTCAGCACTCAAATCGGCTTCCTTGCCCGAGGTGACTGAAGTGGGCACACACGCTTTCGAGAACAGTACGTTGACCTCGGTCACACTGCCCAAGTGCACCAAACTTGAAGAGGCTGCCTTCCAGGCCAGTAAGTTGACCAGTATCAGCCTGCCCAAGTGCACCAGCATGGGTGCCCATGCCTTTGATAACTGTACTTCGATCACCTCGGCAAGCATCCCGTCCCTCACCGATGTGCCACAGGAGGCCTTCGACGAGAATACGGCCCTGAAATCGGTGACCTTTGGCCCCAACCTGAAGACCATTGGCAAGTGGGCCTTCTATAATTCGGCCATCGACCATGACATCATCCTGCCCTATGGCTTTAAGCAAATCTCGGGTTCTGGACCATTCTATAACACCCCCATCAAGGCCATCAAGATTCCGTCGTCGGTGACGTCGCTGGACAAAGGTTCGTTCAACGGCATGAATAGTTTGAAACAACTTTACATCAACAAGAAACTCAATGACATCAGCGGAACGACGTTCGAGTTCACCGATGTGCCCACAAGTTGTACGATTCGTGTGCCGGTGGGCCAGGCAACCTATTACAAGGGCAACACCAATTGGAAGAGGTTCTCGAATATCCGGGCCGGTTCCTACGATTTTGCCGCCACGACATGGTCTGGCTCTATATCAAACGCTTACCACTTCACGGTCGTGAGCAATGCGTCGGTGACCAAGGGCGGAACCACCTACGATGGTATGATCAACTGGGTGTACAATCCAAACCTGCCCAGCCAACAATTGT
>CACZNP010000241.1 GCA_902782545.1 uncultured Bacteroidales bacterium | reverse complement strand
GGCCAATGGCGTTGTTGAACTGAACGCGGTAGCCCAAATTGGTCTGCACCTCGCCCTTGTCATCGACCCAAGTCACGCGGAAAGTGAAGATTCGGTCGGGCTCAACCATGCGCTCGATAATCTTGGCTTTCTCAAACTCGGGATGCTTGTTGTACTCGTCTTGCACGGTGAGCAAGACCTCGCGCACGGCCTGCAAGTATTCTTTCTCGCCAGGGTGCTTAGCCTCAAGATTGGCTAAAATTTTCTCAACATTCATGACTAAAATTCTTTGAAGTCAGTTTTTGGGGTGATGTTAAATGATAGTATGTCTCAACTTTTTTAAGACCTTACAAATTTAAATGTTTTTTTCGGACTACAAACTATTTTTGGCAAGAAATTTCTCAATTTTAGGCATTTTTCATACTTTCAACTTGAAAACAACAATCGTTAAAAAGACTGAAATCCGAGCAAAATCACCCCCAAAAACGATAATAGACAAGAAACGCCCGTGTCTTGGCTGCGAACAAGCACAAAACACGGGCGCTGGGCTTTCAAACTGTAATCACACAACCCAAGGTCACTCCACCTGGTGGAGATTATGCCCCATGCGGGCTTTTTTGGTGTGCATGTAAAATTGGTTATATTCATTGGGCTGTACCTCGATGGGAACATTTTCCACCACTTGCAGACCATAACCTTCAAGACCGACACGCTTGACGGGGTTATTGGTCATCAGACGCATTTTGCTCACTCCCAAAATCCGAAGGATGTTGGCCCCAACACCATAGTCGCGCTCATCGGGCTTGAACCCCAAATGAAGATTGGCATCGACGGTGTCCAAACCGTTTTCTTGCAGTTTGTATGCTTTGATTTTGTTCATCAGTCCAATGCCACGGCCCTCTTGGTTCATGTAGACCACCACCCCACGGCCCTCACGTTCAATCATCTGCATGGCCATGTGTAATTGCTCTCCGCACTCGCAACGCAGCGACCCAAAGATATCGCCGGTGGCGCATGACGAGTGAACTCTCACCAGCACGGGTTCATCTGGCTTCCATTCTCCTTTGATTAAAGCGATGTGCTCCAAGCCGTTGCTGATTTGACGGAACGGAATAAGCCTGAAGTGGCCATACTGAGTGGGCATATCCACTTCGTCACCCATCTCGACAACACGCTCTGTGCGAACGCGATAAGCAACCAAGTCCTTGATGGAGATGATGGGAATGTTGAAACGCTCGCTTATCACTTTGAGTTGGGGCAATCGAGCCATCGTGCCGTCTGGGTTGATGATTTCGATGAGGGCTGCTGCTGGGTACAACCCAGCCATGCGAACCAAATCGACCGAAGCCTCGGTGTGGCCGGTACGGCGCAGCACACCTGTGTCCTGCGCACGAAGGGGATTGATGTGGCCGGGGCGACCAAAGTCACTGGGCTTGGAACGGGGGTCGGCAAGAGCGCGGATAGTCACTGCACGGTCGTGCATCGACACGCCCGTGGTGCAGCCTTCGAGGGCATCGACCGTGACGGTGAAAGGAGTCCCCAAAACCGAGGTGTTCTCCTCCACTTGCATGGTCAGGTCCAACTCATGACAACGTTGCGCTGTGAGTGGGGCGCAAAGAACCCCCCGGCCCTCGCGCAACATGAAATTCACCTTCTCCTCTGTTATCTTCTCAGCCGCAATGATAAAGTCGCCTTCATTCTCGCGGTCCTCGTCATCGACAACAATGACAAACTCGCCTTTCTTGATTTGCTCAACGGCTTCGTCAACGGTGTTCAGTACGATTTCTTCCATATTTATTCTTTATCGTTCGCAATTTATCCATTGTTGTATTCCATTTCACGGTCGTAATTGCCAGTGAGAATGCCTATCATCTGGTCGCACACCGTCACTGCATGGGCAATGTCCCGCTTGAGGTTGCGTTGGTGACGCAAGCCCACGGCATAGCCAAGCAACCCGATTGGGAATAGCACGGCGATAGCGGTGCCCAAATGCTTATAGTTGGTGGGATGATAGGTGAGCAACTGCCTGATCACAGGATAATCCATTGCTTTGTTAATCACCATTTGGTCACGTGAGTTACCCAAATAGTCGACCACTTCGTCCATTTGCTGGGCCAGGGAACGCAACAGTCCCTTGTCGTAACCATTGCGCCAATACTCCAAATATCCTTGTCGACCGGGATAGCGGGCCAAGAATTGCTGGCATGATGTCTTGAGAGCACTCACTTTGTCTATGGCCACTTCCTGCTCCACATCGTTAATGATAACCTCTTTGATGGCAAGTTTGCGCACTTGGTGCATGCCGGTGATTCGACGCAGCACATTGAGCCAGGCATCCGGGTTAAACACTGCCGAGTCGTTCACAGCCCGCTGTGTCAAAAATATACCCAATGGCAACAAAACCGCCGAACTGAGCCAGATGCCCTGCCACACAGGCCAGCGACCCTCGCGCGCCAACTTGTAGCCCGCGTTGTCAATCATATAATAAAAGATGAACAGGATCACCGAGATGACAATGGGCGTGCCCAGACCACCTTTGCGGATGATGGCGCCAAGCGGTGCACCGATCAAGAAAAAGATGATACACGCCAGCGACAAAGTGAATTTTTTCTGCAACTCAATTTGATGACGGCGGATGACGAAGTTATCATCATTTACCGTGTAGCCCTTGAACTCGTAGTCTTGTTTCATGCTACGGGCATTACCGGCGGCACGCTCAATGAGCGCCAATCGGTCCACGGAATTGAGCGACTTCTCAATGGAGTCAAAATTGATGGGGCGCGACATGGACACCTCGGGAACATGCACGACAGACCTCACACTGTCGCGATACTCCGTGCGGTAAGAAGGAACACCACACACGGGCGTCATGCGCAACTCCTGGCTGAGGATGGCTCCCACCGAATCTACCCGAACACGCACCGAGTCAATGGTATGACGCAATTCGGTGATGTTTTTGCCCACGTATTGTTGCCGCATGAGTTCGTCGTCCATGCGGGTGAAGTTGTTGTCGTAGGGTATCAGGATTTCTTTGTCGTGGAAGGTTTCGCGGCGGTACAAATCGCCACTCAACCCCGCAGCACCCTGGTTGCCACTCGAGCGCATATCCTCATACCACTCGCCCTTGTACAGGTTCAATACCAAGTGACGTTGATCCTCTGTCAGGCTCAGACTGCCTGAATCGGCGGTCACAACTCGGGGATAACTGGTGCCCAGCGACACGTCATAAATGAGCATTTGGTAGAGCATGTTGCTGTTTTTGCTCTTGTGCTTCACATACAGGTTATAGCCAGGTATCTGTGTGTATACTGCTCCTTCGGGAATGTCGAGGGTGGGCGTTTTCTGGCGCATCGAGAACAACAGGGTCCACATCTTCACTTGCGACTTGGGCAACACGTTGTTTTGGAAGAAAAATGCACCCACTGCCATGAGGCCAATGAAAACGATTAGCGGCTTGAACACGGTGAGCAATGAAATGCCGCTCGACTTCATGGCGGTCAACTCAACATGCTCGCCCAGATTGCCGAAGGTCATGAGCGAGGCAAGCAAGATGGCAAGTGGCAACGCAAGCGGAACAAGCGTGAGGGCGGCATAGAAAAACAACTCTCCCACAAGGTCAATGCCGAGTCCCTTCCCCACCAAGTCGTCGATATGACTCCACAAGAACTGGATAATCACAATGAACAGGCAGATGAGGAAAGTCATCACAAACAGCGGCAAAAAAGTTTGCAGCATGAACAGGTATAGTCGTTTTATCTTTATTTTCATCGTTGCCCAAAAAGACTTCGCAAAGATACAAAAGAAGGTTGAATTACCGAACGGTTCACCACCGAAAAAAAACAGTCCTGCCAAGCGTGGGATTGCTTGGCAGGACCAACAACTAAATTTATTTACTTATGAAACAATCTTTCTTGTCATTTCAATGCTTCTTGCACCTTGTCATTGGGGACCATACGCTCCTCAAACACATAGGCACCGGTTTTCTCCGAACGGACCATCTTAATCACCTTGCTGAAGGTGCGGCCTTCACCCGTTTGCAGGGTAGCAACTACTTTTTTTGCCATGTTCTAAATCGGTTTATTATTTGATTTCTTTGTGAACGGTAACTCTCTTCAAATAGGGGTTGTACTTCTTGAGCTCGAGACGCTCAGTGGTGTTTTTCCTATTCTTGGTGGTGATGTAACGGCTCATTCCGGGAACGCCGCTACCCTTCTGCTCTGTGCATTCGAGAATCACTTGCACGCGATCGCCTTTAGCTTTCTTTGCCATAATTCTGTTACTTTAAGATGGTTTTAATTTCCGTTAAATGACCCTCATTGGCAGCCTTCTTCAGGGCTGCGTCCAGACCCATGCGGTTAATGTTGCGCAAACCGGCAGCCGACACGGTGAGTTGAATCCATGTGCCCTGCTCAACCCAGTAGAACTTGCGGGTGAACACATTCACATTGAATTTGCGTTTCGTTCTTCTCTTTGAGTGCGATACATTGTTTCCTGTAATCGCTTTCTTGCCTGTAATTTGACAAACTTTCGACATAATTTCTGTTTCTTTTTAAAGTTCGTTGATATTTCACGATTTCAAGCCACGCACGCAGGGACTCGCTGTAGCACAATATTCCCAAGGGCTATTTCACCACAAAAAACCTTAGCGATGTGAGAAGGCATCGCCAACGGGTACTCAGCAGTGATTTCGCTATTTTGATATCGTCCTACGCTTTATGACTGGTTTTCAGCATCATCCACCGCGTCATCGAAGTTTCAACGATCAGGTCACAGAACAGGACTAACGGGATACCGTTGTACGCTGTCTCGAAATCGACCGCAAAATTACACATTCTTTTTCATTTACACAACATTTACCACCTTTTTTTCAAGAGAAAACTCACAACCACACGGTGTTTTGGACATTTTGTGCCAGGGCCACACTTCGAAAAAACGAAATAATGGAGACGGTGTTTCCACATTTCGGCTTTTTGATTAACTTTGCAACAATTATGGACTACCAACAGATACTTGACAATATTTACCGCAAAGTGCAACCTCTGGTTGGCGTGGGACAGCAGGCCGACTACATCCCAGCCTTGGCCATGGTTGACCCTGACCAGATGGGAATGAGCCTCGAAACGCTCGAGGGCGAACGCTTTGCCGTGGGCGACTCGGAAACACGGTTTTCCATCCAGAGCATCAGCAAGGTCTTCGCGTTGGCTATGGCTTTAAGCATCGAGGGTGAAGACCTTTGGAGACGAGTTGGCCGTGAGCCCTCTGGCTCCACTTTCAACTCAATGGTGCTGCTCGAAGTGGAACACGGCAAGCCCCGCAATCCATTCATCAACGCAGGTGCCATCGTCGTGGCCGACCTCCTCCTGGAAAGGCTCAACAATCCCGACCGGGACTACATACACTTTGTGCGCCGCCTGGCAGGGAACGACTCTATTGCCTACAATCCCATCGTGGCCGAGAGTGAACGCAGCCAGGGATATCTCAATGCCGCCATTGCCAACCTGCTCAAGTATCACCACAACATCAACGGCGATATCGAGCAAGTACTGAAATTCTACTTCCTGATGTGCAGCGTGGAAATGAGTTGCGGTGAGTTGGCCCATGCCTTCCTTGCCTTTGCAGACCATCGGCGACCATTCAGTTACAACGGCATCAACCTCACGTCTTCGCAAGTGAAACGCATGAACGCCATCATGCAGACTTGCGGATTTTACGACGAAGCGGGCGAGTTTTCTTATCTGGTTGGGTTGCCAGGCAAGAGCGGTGTGGGAGGAGGCATTGCGGCCTTCTGCCCGCAGCGCTATGGCGTGGCTGTTTGGAGTCCGCGACTCAACAAAAAGGGCAACTCCGTCATAGGCATGAAAGCCTTGGAACTGCTCACCACCGACACCGAAGAATCCATCTTCTGACCTTACCACACACAATACAAATACAAAACCCGAGCGACTCAAGGCCTCTCGGGTTTTTGTGGAGATGGAGGGGTTTGAACCCTCGTCCAAACGTGGAACTGACAGGTTTTCTACATGCTTAGTCTTGACTTGGTTTTCGACCGTCGACAGGATCAAGACCACCAATCGACGACTTATCCCCTAAATTTCGCGCGATACCCGGGGCGTGCCACGCGCTATCTCCGATTTGCCAGCACCACCTGATCGATGAGCCTCGCAGAAAGGGCTACCGGGTGATGTCTCGTTCCTGCCGCCTTGGGCAAGAATAAAGCCGATCTACTGTACTTCGATCAGGCAGCGAGAGCGTAGTTGTTTTCGCCAGTTAAATTTAGCAATGACTGAGTTTTGAGAGCATAGCCATTATCGCTCTGCATGCTTGCCTACCACCTCTACACGCTGTCAAAGCCAAATCATCCCCAGTGTGTATGTGATGCGTAAAGCGGCTGCAAAATTACAAAATAATTTCGATATGCAAATTATTTCTCAAAAAAATCGTAACTTTGCCCTTCGCATGAACCGAGTTTTTCACATATTGTTGGCGATGGTGGCTGTCTTGATGCTGTGGGGATGCATGGAACAGCGCACGGTGGGACTGCACTACAACGTCATTTGCCAGATCGATTCTATTTTCGGTAAGGACAGTGCCACGTTGCTGGTGGTGCAACCCGACTACAAACGGCTACGCGTCCTTGCCTGCGACAGCATTCACGATGGAAAATTCTCTTTTGCCGGGCAGTTGGCAGTTCCATGCGTGGCCATCATCAAATTCGACAGTGACTCTGTTCCCTTCTATTTCGTACTTGAGTCGGGAAATACCACCATCACCATCAACCGTGGGGATTGGATCATTGAAGGCGGGCCATTGTGCAACTCCTACATGCGCTATATGAACAAGCGGCAACATTTAAAAGCCGAAATGGAAAAAACTTGGAAGGCCTACGTGCACATGGCCAGCGATTCTACGCTCAAACGCCAACATGAGGAAATGATGTTCCGTCACGACAGTCTCATGCTCGACTCAATGCAGTGGCTCACCGTCGAGCGCATCAATCGCGGAGACCTGGTGAGTGACATTGTTCGCGAGCGTTTCATCAACACCCTCGACAGTGCCCACCTTTCCCACAT